>CAMVKS010000040.1 GCA_947167995.1 uncultured Prevotellaceae bacterium | reverse complement strand
AGATTGTAAATGAAAATTTGGAAAATTGGGTGTCCTGTGCTAAATTTGCACTATGTTTGTTCGCAGGAAACCCAACAAGTCTGGCACCACTAGTGTGCAAGTTGTAGACAAGAGCCGCGGCTCGTATCGTGTGGTCAAGAGTTTTGGCACAGGTAAGACTGAGGCTGAACTGTTGTCGCTTGAGTGCAAGGCACGCGTTTACGTCAATTCTCTGAAGGGCCCGAGTCTGTTCGGCAGCGTTGAGGACGACCGGGTTGAGGATTTCATTGGTACCATCAGTAACGGGCAGATTCAAGTCATCGGTCCGGAACTGGTGTTTGGCTCACTCTATGACCATATCGGTTTTGGTGCCATTAAAGAGGATATGTTCCGCCATCTCGTGGTAAGCAGACTGTTCAGTCCTGGCAGCAAGCTTCGGACAGTTGACTACCTGCTCAGATACCAGAGCCATCTGTACGAAATCAGCAGCGTCTACCGTTTCCTGGACAGACTGTGCGACAGGCGTGGCGGCGAAGGCATCAAGTCACAGGTGGAGCAGATAGCCTATGCCCACACGAAAAAGGTTGTGGGTGGCAAGATTGATGCGGTGTTCTATGACATGACAACGCTTTACTTCGAGGCATCAGAGGAGGATGACCTGCGCCGATGCGGTTTCTCGAAAGACGGCAAGCACAGCAATCCGCAGATTTTCCTCGGCGTGTTGGTCGGCAGCGGCGGTAACCCGATAGGCTATGACATCTTCGAGGGCAACATCTTCGAAGGTGACACGCTCATCCCCGTGCTGGACAAGATGACGGAAAAGTATGGCCTGGGCAAGCCTGTGGTAATCGCAGATGCCGGTCTTTTGTCAAAAAGAAACCTGCGTGCGCTGTCTGAGGCAGGGTACGAGTATGTGCTTGGCGCAAGGGTCAAGAATGAGCCGAATTACATCAAAGACAGGATACTTGCCATTGGGCTCGATTGCGGCCAGACCGCAGTGATCATGAGGAACGACGGCAGCCGGCTGATCGTGTCGAAAACGGAGCGTCGTGCGGCCAAAGACCGCTTCAACCGCGAAAGGGGGCTCAGAAAACTTCAGAGGCGTCTCGGATCTGGCAGGCTGACCAAATCCAACATCAACAACCGAGGGTACAACAAGTACCTGCGCATGGATGGAGAGGTCCACATATCAATCGACATGGGGAAATTTGAAGCGGACGCAGCCTGGGACGGCATCAAAGGCTATGTGACCAATACCATGATGGGCGAAAGCGAGGTGATTGAGAACTACAGCAACCTCTGGTACATTGAGCGGGCTTTCAGGATGAGCAAGACTGACTTGAGGGTGCGACCCATATACCACCGGCTCAAAAACCGTATAGACGCACACATCTGTATATGCTTTACCGCCTATGCCATCTTGCTTGAACTGGAGAGAATTCTGAAGCAGGCTCAGTGCTCAATCACCATTGACAGGGCAAGAGAACTGACCAAGAACATGTACCAATTAACATATACGCTTCCAGAGTCCCGGAGGGAGCGGACGGCCATCATGAAGATGGATGAAGACCAACAAACCATCTATGACTTGGTCAAAAAACACTGCCTCAAATGACTTAGGTGTCCCATTGACGAAAACAGGAAAAGTAACGCTGGAGAGTTGAGTGATACCCCCCTCTACTCACCACAAATAAAAGCCGTTGACACGCACGGCATCAGTCACCAGTGGCATGACGATACTCGAGTGCCTTGTTTTGATAATCGATAAAAGCATCGGTGCGACGGTCACAGGCCTGCTGATATAGCAGTTGCGCTTCAAGCAGGTCCGACATTTTGGAAATGCCAGCATTGTAGTAATCTTTATTGAGCCTCAAGTTCTCACTCGCCTGCTCAATGCTGAGTTGCGCTAACTGCAGTTGGTTATAGGCTTCTTCTACTCCGTTCCACGCGCTCTCCATGTTAATGATGAGCAACTGCGAGTTGTTATCGAGTTGTTCCTGGGCTTTGGTAATCTCTATTTTACTTCTATTTGTAGCATGCGAACCGCTCCACCAGCCCGAGATGGGAATGCTCACAGTAGCAAATACCATGGCAAAGCTGTGATTGCGGTCGAGCAGGTTGTGATAGTTGTAGCCAGCCCCTACAGCAACCGAAGGCAGATTCTCGCCCCATGTAATTCTCTCCTGTAGCTTAGCCGCCTCGACCTGCTTGCACATGAGCCGGTACTCAGGCGTGCCCGCCAATGCCAACTCATGGTTCTGCCTCAACGATGCAGGAGGAATAATTTGAGTATCGTAGGCTATCACAAATGTAGTGTCGTTCAAGCCACAATATTGCGACATCAGCATCTTCACTACCCGAATGGCATTATTGAGCTTCATCTTCTGGCTTTCCAAATCATTCTGTCGCAATTGCACTTGAAGCACATCGTTGCGCATTGCCACTCCCACTTTCACCGCCAAATCGGCATCACGGAAGATTGTGTCAAGATAGGTTTGCGCTACCTTAATGGTCTTGAGCTTCTCTTGCAGCGAGGCCAATTGCCAAAAGTACTGCTCGATGGTCATCTCAACTTCTTTCTCCTTCATTTCAAGCTGCAAGAGGCTGACATCCTCGCCAAGCCGGGCAAGACGGTTGCCATTGATTATTCTACCTCCGGCAAAGACAGGCTGAACGGCGGTCACCGAGGCTATTGTACCATTCTTCATCATCGACACTTCGATGGGACGGGCGAGAGCAGCGAGAGATTCGGGCGGCAAGCTCTGAGCAAGAGCCATGCCCAACTCTTGAGGGATGAATTCCTGCGGATTGATAGTGGTCTCGGCCATTCCTTTATTGGCATTGAACCACATTCCGGTAGCACTCACATTAGGGAAATAATTGGTGAACGCTTCTTTTCGTTGCAGCTGTGCCTCTTCAATGTTGTGATGAGCTGCCGTGACGGCATAGTTATTGTGGCGTGCCAGGTCACACAATTGCTCAACAGTGTAAGATGGTTGTGCCACGGCCAAAGAGAAACACAAAACGCCTATTCCTAATGAAAAGAAAAGTCTCATAAGCTATTATTTTAAGTTTGTTTTCCAATATATCACGGGCAGCATGGTGACCACAAGAATCAAAGCACCAATGCCTCCGGCAAAGATGGTCACCCCCACAGGCATCCAGAACGATGATTGGGCGATAATCATGGGTACCACACCAACTGCTGTGGTGGCTGTAGTGAGGAAGATGGGCACCATGCGTCGCTTTCCAGCCTCGTAGGCGGCATGCTTTACGGCACGGTTGTAGGCCTGCCGGTCCACTTTCCAGTCGCCATGCTGCTCGATGTATTTCTTAATCAGGTCATTGGCATGCTCAAAGATGAGTATCTCATTTCGCATTATGATACCCATGAGCGTGATGAGTCCAAAAATGGAAGTCAGTCCAAGGTCACGATCCATGAGCCCCAGTCCAATGAGTGTGCCAGGAACCATCAATCCCAAAGCCGAGATACAAACGAGTGTGATTCCATATTTCTTGAAGTTGAACAACAAGAAGAAGAACACGATGACAATCGCAATGCCTATACCACCGAAAATCTGCGGCAATGCCTCGTCGCCGTACTCAATCTCACCGCCCACCTCGGTTCTTACGCCTTGAGGCAGTTTTATCTCGTTCTGCATAATCCTTGCTATTTCCTTCTCGACAGGAGCTGTGTAGACACCTTGAGCAAACTGCGCCATGACAGTGATGCACCGTTCTCCGCCACGATGCATGATGCGGCTCTCACTCCACTTGGGCGCAACCTTGGCCACTTGCCTGAGTGGGATGGTGCTGTTCTTGCCTTCGATATTGCCCATCATCATCGAGTTGGTTGAAGTCAACCCAATGTCTTCGATGCTTGAGAACGACAGGATGGCATCGTCCTTGACAACGATGGGAAGCTCGTAATTGCCTTCCCACACCTGCCCCACCTTGAGGTTGCTGGTAATCGCGCCGAGTGTCAGTTGAGCAGTAGTGCGTGTAATGCCCAACTGTGCCGCCGCAGTGGGGTCGAGCTGGACGTTGACAAGCGGGTAAGGCTGGAAATAATCGGTGTGCACCCATTCCAGCTCGGGCATTTGCCGCATGCGTTCCATGAGCCGCTCGGCAACCACATGCAGCGAGTCGATATTATCGCCATAGAAGCGATACTCCAGCTCGTTCACTTCAAGATAGTCAAGACGTTTGAACTTGACGTAGGCGTTAGGGAAAGACTCGCTCAACATGGGCTGATATTTTGCCAGCAGGTCGAGAGTGGCTTTGTTTGACTTGGTGTTCACAATGAACTGCGCATAGTTCTCACCTGCCATCTGCGGAGCGTAGGCATCCATGAATCGAGGCGAGGAGCACCCAATGAAGCTGGTGATTCCTACAACATTCTTGTCTTTTTTCAATGCATTGTAAACCGAGTCGGCAATCTGCTCGGTATCAGAAATGCCCTTCCCGTCGGGGAGGAAAACCTCGACGGCAAACTGGTCACGGTCGGCAAACGGGAAAAGGCGTATCTTAAGACTCGGGATAATGACCGAAGAAAGCAATATCACAGCAATGCCTCCAAACACAGTGAGCCACGGATGCTTGAAAGTGAAATTCAGCACACGGTTGTAGGCTTGCTGCACTCCATTGGTAATGGCATTGCCCCCTGTCTTCACCTTGCCGGGCTTGATGATGCGCACCTCCAAAAATGGAATAACCATTACTGCTATGAAAAGCGAAATCATCAGATTGATAGTTATGGTGGCAGGAAAATCCTTAAGCGCATCATAGAAGGTGCCCTTCATGGTTATCAAGAACGGATAGAAGATGATAGAGATGCACAGGGTGGCAAGCAGCATGGGCATGAAATATTGCTTTGCCGAGTCGACAGCTGCCCGCTTGGGCTCGTAGCCCTTGTTCAGATACTCGAGGTATCCGTCAATCACCACGATGCTGTTGTCGACAATCATTCCCAACACCACAATCAAGGCAGCTAAAGTCACTATGTTGAGCTCAATGCCAATCATGTACATGATAGCAACCGAGACAAAAGTGCTCAAGGGGATGGTAATAGCCGCCACAATCGCCGAGCGCAACGGGAAAAGCACCATCATCACCAAGATGATAATGAGCATGGAGATGAGAAGATCTCGCAAGAAGTCGCTCACACTTTGAGCCACCACTTTAGGCTTGTCGGCAATGCGTGTCACGTTCACGTCTTCGGGCAGCTCGCTGGTGCGGTAGTCGTTGAGCACTTTCTCAACCTCGCGGCCATACTGGAGCACATTGTTCCCCGGTGTCATCTCCATCGACAAGAGAATGCATGGATGCCCATCCTGCTCGATGCGGCTCGACTGTGAGTCATATTCCTTTGTCACAGTGGCGACATCCCTCACCCTGACAACCTTGGATGTGACAGGGTCGGAGTAGATGATTTGATTGGAAATTTCTTCCACGCTATTGCCGGAAGACTCCACATGAATGGGTACTTGCTGGTGGGTGTTGCTGATGCTTCCACTCATGGTGATGATGCCCTGAGACTGCAATTGCGAGAAAAGCATCTGGTCGTCAATTCCATAGGCTTGAAGCCGCTGGCGGTCGATGTGCAGACTGATTTGCTGCTTTTTCTCACCATAGACTTTCACGTTGGCAACCGACGGTATTCGACGCAGGCGGTCGCTGATTTCGTCGCTGTACTGTTTCAGCTCGCGATAGGTGCGCTGCTTGCTGTCGATGGCGATGAGCAAAGCCGAAGTGTTGCCAAAGTCATCGTTAACGACAAGCCCCAAGACACCTGCCGGCAATTCGGCCTTGAAAGAGTTCAGGCCATGCTTTATCTTGCTCCACACTTCGTCTTTGTTGTCGACGTTGTCATTGAGCTTCACCATTGCGAAGCACAAGCCGTTCTGCGACGTTGTCGTTGTCTTGGCGCGGTTCACTTCGCCATAGGTGAACAAGTATCGCTCCAGCGGGCGGGTGACCTGCTGTTCCACCTCTTCGGATGTAGCTCCAGGATAGACCGCCACGACTACACCCTGCCGCACCGTGACGTGCGGGAACTCGTCCTTAGGCATCACATACATGCCATAGATTCCCATCACAAACAAGATGCCCACGATGAGCAATGAAATCGGGTAGTGCTGCAATGGCCACTTGAGCCAGTTCATTCTTTTTCCCATAGCTTAATAAACCACTTTCGACCCTTCACTCAGTTTTTGATAGCCATCGGTGACAATCCTGTCACCCACATTAATGCCGTCTATAATGGCAATGCGGTTGCCCGAGGTGTGCCCAACGGTCACGACCTTGCGGTGAGCCTTGCCCTGCGCGTCAACAATCCACACGAAATTGTTGCCGTCGGGTTGTCGCTGCACAGCATTAACTGGCACAAACACATGTGCGTTCTTTCCCGATTGAAGAGAGGGAAACATAACCGAGGCCACCATTCCTGGCAACAGCAAGTGGGAGGGATTGGCGACATTGATGCGGATGTCGTAGGTGTGGGTGGTTATATCGGCTTGTATGCCCTTCTCGATGTTTCCTCCGTTGAAAGACTTATTGATGGCCTCAACCACAATGAATGACGGAGTACCGGTGCCTATGTTTTTCAGCTCGGTTTCAGGAATAGACACTTTCACCTTCACGGTGCCGATGTTGAGGATGCTCACAACAGCTTGCGAAGGCAAAGCTGTCTCGCCCACGTCGAGTTGTTTCTTTCCCACAACACCACTCACGGGAGCTATCAAGCGGGTGTCGGCCACGCTTTTATGAGCAATCTTTTCGGTAGCTTGAGCCGACGTCACTCCTGCACGTGCAGTGCTCAAAGCCGTCTCGGCCTGTTTCAGCCTTGTCTCAACTTCAACCCACTTAATATCGGGCAGCGAGCCGTTGTCATGAAGAATCTTCATGCGGTCATAGGCGTCCTTGGCCTGGGCGTAGGTGTCTTCGGCTTGCTTGACCATGTCCCTCGACTGGTTGACCGAAGCCTTGGCAATCTCCACACTGCTGCTCGAAGTGGAAGCATCTATTTCGGCCAGCAGCTGCCCGCGGCTCACCATCTGCCCCTCTTTGACAAGCATTCTCTTGATCACCCCCATCGTGGTGAAGCTCACTGCCGTGGCCTCACTCTCTTCGACCACTCCCACATAGGTCATACCGTTTCCGTTGGCACCCACCATGGCGACTTCGGTATCTACTCTTATGGGCTCTTTTGTCATTGGCTGCTTTTTGTTGCCACATGCGGTCAAAATGGAAACAATTAACAGTAATATCGTGATATTTCTCATTATTGTTGATATTTTTGTGCAAAAATAACAATATCTTGTCTTTTAAATGTGCTTTTTTTCGCTTTTGTATTATTGTATTTTGCCACTTATTTTCAAATAGAATGTTTTTTGTGCCAAATATTACATTCATATATTACAAGATTTACTATTTTTGCAAATGAAAAATAAATGAAAATAACATGAACCGTAACACCGAGATAACATTACAAACTCTTGCCGAGCAGGAAGAAGTGAACATTGGATATATCGACAATGAAATTGTTGTTGTCGACAGTATTCAGAAGTTTGCCGAGGTCAATGCAGCTCACATATCGATGAACGTGATTATGATTTGCACCAGTGGCCGCATCGATGCCAAGATGAATGACATCAACATGAAATTGTCAAAGAATCAGGTGGCGATAGTTCCGCAAAACATCACGGTTACCGACATAATGATCAGCCCCGACTTTGACTTGAAAGCCATTTTTCTCACCAATAGTATGCTTCAAAGCATGTTGCACGAGAAAATGAGTATCTGGAACGATGTGATGTATGTTCATCATCAGCACATTATAACTCTGGATGACGATGACCTGACATTCTACTCACATTTCTACGACCTTCTCTCGATTGTAGTAGAACTCGGCGGCGACAACCCATTCAGGACCGAAGTCATTCAATCTCTGTTCAGGGCGGCAATTCTGGGGTTGTGCGGAGAAATATTATTGAAACTTCCTCTCAACACTACTCTCGACAAGACTCAGATATCAAACAGCCATTTCCAGCGCTTCCTGTTGCTGCTTCACGACAGTGAGATGAAATATCGCTCGGTAGAATCTTATGCTAACGAGCTTTGCATCTCGCCCAAGTATCTGACTTCAATCTGCAAAAGCTACTCAGGCAAGACTGCCAGCGACTGGATTCGCGAACAAGTACTTGAAGACATTCGTTATTACTTGAAGAAAACTGACCTGAGCATCAAGCAAGTGAGTGCGAAGGTGGGCTTTTCAAATGCTTCTTTCTTTGGCAAGTATGTAAAGGAGCATTTGGGCATGACTCCTAATGAATTCAGGAACAGTTAGTCATGCTAAGGAAAAAACACAAGAATCCGCCATTCACATGGGGGATTCTCGGCTGAAGTCAAACAAATAAAAAAAACGAGTGTAGAAGCTAATTGTAGAAGCTAATTGAATCTAAGTTTTTCATGGTTATCAGATTTTGGTCTCATATCTTTCAAGCAAAAAGAGAGGCCTGGTAGTACTGGCTTGCAGGTGCTGTGAGTTGAACAGTGTGGGTGGGTCGGCTCGCGAGTGCCATGTTCATTGTCCATCCCTGTGTCTTGTTGCGGATGCTCAGGCGTGCCAGCCCCATAAACCTGCCTGCGATTGAGCAGATGAAACGCACCACATCGTTGATTGTCGTGAAGTTGCTCTTGCTGACGCTTGCCATGATTTTTCCTCCCACTTCGAGAGTGGCAAAGATCTGGTCGTTGCGCGATAATGTTGTTGCAGTGTTGCTCATAATCATGTCCTCCGTTCTTTTTGTTTATTTTTCACACTGCAAAATTAAAGACACCTTGTGCCAAAACTCTGCCCACACAATCGAAACTATGTTAAATAACCACTTTTTCAGACGAAAAAACTCATCACCCCCCTGAAAAGCTGGGTTTACATTGGGCAAAAATGAAATAATGTGATTATCTTTGACAACTGAACAAAAAAAAGATGACGATTATGAAAAGCCGTATAACCAAACTATTTGGAATTGAATATCCCATCATTGCCGGTGGCATGGTGTGGTGCAGTGGTTGGAAACTTGCGTCGGCGGTGAGCAACGCCGGAGGCTTAGGGCTGATAGGGGCTGGATCCATGACCCCCGAGGTGCTGCGTGAACACATTGTGCAGTGCCGAGAGGCTACCATGGTAGATGGCCAGCAAAAGCCCTTCGGCGTCAACGTGCCATTGATGAAACCCAATGTCGACGAGTTGATGCAAATCATAGCCGAGGAGCAAGTTCCAGTGGTCTTCACCAGCGCCGGCAGTCCCAAGAAGTGGACATCATGGCTGCACGAGCGCGGCATAAAGGTTGCCCATGTGGTAGCTTCGTCGGCCTTTGCACGAAAGTGTGAGGAGGCCGGTGTCGACGCTGTGGTTGCCGAGGGCTTTGAGGCTGGTGGACACAATGGCAAGGAAGAGACCACAACACTATGTCTCATTCCAGCGGCACGACGCGCCACATCGCTGCCATTGATTGCCGCAGGCGGCATCACCAGTGGCGAGGCCATACTTGCCACTCAGGTGCTGGGAGCCGAGGGTGTTCAGATAGGCACTTTGTTTGCCCTCACCCAGGAGAGTGGAGCACACGAGGCGTTCAAGCGTCGCTGCCTGAACCTCAACGAAGGCGACACCAAACTGCTGCTGCGCAAGCTCTCGCCCACACGCTTGGTGAAGGGTGGCTTCTACGATGCCATTGAAGAAGCCGAGAACCGCGGCGCCAACCCAGAGGAGTTGCTTGAAATAATAGGAACAGGAAAGACTAAGATTGGTATTTTCGACGGCGACATCGAAAATGGTGAGCTTGAGATAGGCCAAGGTGCGTCGCTGCTCAAGGGCAACGACATCGAGCCTGTCGCCACCGTGATGCAACGCTTAGTGCTGGAATATGAGCAGGCAATGGCAAGTGTAGCCTATTAAATAATGCGGAATGCTGAATGCTGAATGCGGAATGCTGAATGCAGAATGCAGAATGCTGAATGCGGAATTCAGAATGCTGAATTCACGCCCGACCAATTTCAAGGCACAATGCACAACTGGGAATGCGCCTGTAGGCGCAAACTCAACACTTATTGCTTACTTGACGGGCACTGGGGCACGTGATGGTGCTTCGGTCGGGGTGTTTCGGTTGCCTTTTTTGCCATCATCTGTCACGGGCCAACGGTCGCGGTTGAGCGGAATGGTGTAATATAACGAAATTCCAAAGGCCCATTTACCGTTACGGCTTCCATAGCCAGGGATATACCACGGCTTGCCGCTGGCATTCTTGCTTTCCTTGAACATTCCGTGGAACTTGGCTTCCCAGCCAAGCGCCCACTGCGTTGTGAGTCCCACTTTCAACCCAAGCAGGAATTCACCCCATAGCGCACTTGAGCTCAAGCCCTTGAGCTGAAATGACGACTCATATTCTCCCCAATAAGGGTTGCTGATGGTCACATTGTCAATATCATACTTGAAGGTGCTGAATCCCAGCCTCACACCAGCATAGAGCTGATATTGTGGGTCTTTCTTATAGAGGAAGTTGTAATTGGCACCCAACTTGAAATAAGGAGACAGCTTGCCAGTATAGGTGAAATTCATGTCATCGGGAGTCTCCTTGGCGCGTCCAAATCCCAGCACGAAATGAGGCTGGAAGCGGTTCCACATGTTGAGTGTGGCATGCACATCAAACGAGCTATACTTCTGCCCGAAAGCCATGAGCAGCGCATCCCCGAAGTTCACACCCAGCCACAGTTCGGTGAGCTTAGGGTAATGCGGATAAATGCGTGCCAGCGAATCTTTGCGCTCTTGCGCTCTTGCCTGAGCCGTATCGCCTGTGAGATATTGCTGGATTATTTTCTCGTCGGTCCCCTTGGGCGGCGTGAGCACGGTGTTGGTTGAGGGTTTGACAGGAGTCACCTTGCGTTGTGGCTGATCCTGACCCATGACAGTGGAACATGACAGAGCAACCATCAAGCTTGCGACACAGAATATTGTAGCTAAATGTTTCATTGCATGAATATTTTGATGGTTACAACGTCGCTGTTGGTGATGCGAGTGCTGGGTACAGCAACCGAGTCGATGCTGTGCTGCGTGTAGGAATATTCCTTGATATCGAAATTATACATCGCCCCACACTCACGTGACTCAAAGTAGGGGATGATGTCGTAGTTGAATGTGATGGTGTCGTTCTCCAAACCATCGACATTATAGTCAAAGACATACTGGCATTCAGGCTCGGTGATGCGGAATGGCAGATACACCTGGGTTACAGTGGCATTGCGAACCACGGCGCTATCGTTAGGTGCTCCCACACCGTAAACCGTGATATTGTTCAAACTCACCAAGTTCTCATCCTGATAGAAAGCCGCGAGTGGAATGCCGCTGCTGTTGCCCATGCAGTTGTCGTTGCATGAGATGCCAACCAAGAGCATGGCACATGCCACCAACGATGTAAATGCTATATTCTTCAAAGCTTTAGCCATGAGCGTGTCATTTTATCTCTTCTTCAATCTCATAATGGTTGCGCCCTGCCGAGTTGCGCGCTATGAGCTCTCCCAGGAAACCCGTGAGGAACAGCTGTGTGCCCAATATCATGCAGGTGAGTGCGAGGTAGAAATAGGGCGAGTCGGTAACCAGGATGTAGTGGTTGCCGGCATGCATGTTGTAGAGCTTGATGGCTCCCACGGCAATCACAGCGATGAGTCCTATGAAGAACATGAGGCTGCCCAGCAATCCAAAGAAATGCATGGGCTTGACCCCAAACTTAGACTGGAACCACAACGTCATCAGGTCGAGATAGCCGTTGACAAAGCGGTCGAGGCCGAATTTCGACTTGCCATACTTGCGCGCCTGGTGGTGCACCACCTTCTCGCCTATCTTGTCGAAGCCTGCATTCTTGGCCAGATAAGGGATGTAACGATGCATGTCGCCATAGACCTCGATGTGCTTCACCACATCACGACGGTAGGCTTTGAGGCCGCAGTTGAAGTCATGCAGGTTCTTGATGCCGCTCACCTTGCGAGCGGTGGCATTGAACAGCTTGGTGGGAATGGTTTTAGACAGTGGGTCATATCGTTTCTGCTTCCATCCGCTCACCAGGTCATAGCCGTCCTCGGTAATCATGCGGTAGAGCTCGGGAATCTCGTCGGGCGAGTCCTGAAGGTCGGCGTCCATGGTAATCACCACATCGCCTTGCACGCGGTCAAAGCCAGTGTACAGTGCTGGCGACTTGCCATAGTTGCGACGGAAACTCACGCCCTTGATGCATGGGTTCTTCTCGCTGAGCTCTTTTATCACGCTCCAAGAGTTGTCGGTACTGCCGTCGTTAATCATCAGCACTTCGTAGGTGAAGTTGTGTTCTTTCATCACCCTCTCGATCCATGCCGCCAGCTCGGGCAGCGACTCTGCCTCGTTAAAAAGTGGTACTACAACCGAAATGTCCATATTCTATGTGTCAATTAAAATTTCAATTCTTAGTTCTTTTCTCTATCTTCCCTATGGGTGTCAAGCCGGCGAGATAGGCTGTTAAGGCACCACCCATGCATCCCAGGCTCGTTGTGTAACACATCATCTGCATGTAATAGTCTATCACCGAAGGCATGAGATTGTGCTTTATCATCTTTTGAAGCACATCCACCACCTCATCCAACTGTTGCAGATGATTGTGTTTACAGAAGTCGATATACCATTGCGCTTGCTCATAAAGGAAATCGGGGCGGAACAAAGTCGCGGCACCATAGCTGAGCATAGCACAAATCAGTGAGCCGCATATTGTAGTGAAAATCCCCAAAGACCACAACTCGCTGAAGGTGGCAAAGCCGTCGCTCTCAACGAAGTACCTCACCTGATACCGCAACAGCACCACAGGAGCTATTACAATAATCAGCATCACAACCAATAAAAGAGCCTGCACCATGTCGAAGTACTGCATCGATATTGAAGCCACCGTGAGCAATGCCCCAAATGGCAGCCCAAGTTCTGCGCTCTTTACAAATACATTTTGGTTGCCTTTTTTCATTTTGTTGTGACAAACGCATTGGTTTCGTTTCCAAACCGCAAAGATAGTAAAATGTTTTCATTTGGTAGTTATTAAGTTGATTTAATAAAACAAAAAACATATTTCTCTATTTGAAAGATTTTCAAAGCACAAACCTTAATGCGCTGACAGCAAACACATTGCAAGAAACCGCCAACTATGCGATCTTGCCTGAAAAAACTGCTCGAAAAACCAAGGCGCAACACAAATAAAGCATCAGGAATTTGGTCGTTACATTTTTTCTTATCAACTTTGCGCCTAATTATGTGACACCTAAAGTTATAAGGAGAACACGTGTTAGAAATCATCACCATAATGGCAGCAGGCATCGCCGCTGGATGGCTTCTCAGGAAACGAAGCTTCAAGTTTGTGGGAGTGGTGCTCACGGTACTCGTGTGGGCATTGCTCTTCTTCCTGGGCATTGAAGTGGGCGAGAACGAGAAGGTCATCAACAGTCTCAAAGACTTGGGGTTGGAAGCTTTGCTGTTAGCCGTTGCCGCGACGGCAGGCAGCATTTTCGCTGCCTGGGCTTTATGGACATTCATTCAACACAAGGAAGGAGGCAAACCATGAAAGGCAGCCTCGTCATCGTGGGATTCTTCGTCTTAGGCATCGTGGTGGGACTCACCCATGTGCTTCCGCCCATGAGCAGCATGGGCAATGTGAGCTACCTAACCTTGTGCGCCCTCATCTTCATCGTGGGATTCCTCATTGGCAACGACGCCGAGATTTTCAAGAAGTTCAAGAAACTAAACCGGCTATACATGTTGTTGCCGCTCATGACCATCGTGGGAACTCTTGCAGGATGCGCCATCACCACCCTGCTGCTGCCTCACCGCTCGCTGAGTGAGTGCCTCGCCGTGGGGTCGGGCATGGGTTACTACTCCCTCTCGAGCGTGCTCATCACGCAATATAAAGGTCCCGACCTGGGAACCGTGGCGCTGCTTGCCAACATCGTTCGCGAGGTCATCACCCTGCTGGGCGCACCCCTCATGGTGAGATGGTTTGGCAAGTTGGCTCCCATCTCGGTGGGCGGTGCGACGACTATGGACACCACCCTTCCCATCCTCACCAACGCCTGCGGCAAGGACTTCGTCATCGTCTCAATCTTTCACGGCTTCATCGTCGACTTCAGTGTGCCGTTCCTGGTCACTTTCTTTTGCGGAATGTAACCTAAAAGGCTTACTATTCAACACCTTTTAGTTAAAATACATTAACATTCTGAAGATTATTTTGCATTTTATTTTTAAATGATTATCTTTGTCAATTGCCAAAACGACACAATCATTCCATCTTATGTTTAAGAAAATAAGACAATGGTTTATAGATGCTTGCAACAAGCTTTCCTACCGTCAAAAGGTGGGGTTGATTGTTGTAGCTGGTGTTATAGTAGGATTGGGAGTACTTTTTGGCTACCTATTAAGGGCGCATACCTATTTAGGAAATGATTCAAGCGCGTGTGTTAACTGTCACATCATGTCGCCATACTACGCTTCATGGAGCCACTCGAGCCATGCGCGCGACACCGAATGCAACGACTGCCATGTACCACACAACAATGTGATATCGAAATATGCTTTCAAGGCAACCGACGGAATGAAACACGTGGCCTATTTCCTCACACACAGCGAGCGTCAGGCAATCATGGCCGAAGACGCCAGTGCACAGGTTATTATGGACAACTGTATCAGATGTCACACACAACTCAACCAGGAGTTCGTAAAGACTGGACGCATCGACTATATGATGGCGAAAGCAGGTGACGGCAAGGCATGCTGGGATTGTCACCGCAACGTTCCACACGGTGGCATGAACTCTCTAATGTCGACTCCAAACGCCGAGACTCAGGTTCCTCTACCACCAAGTCCCGTACCAGCATGGCTTCAAAAAGCAAAATAAAGAATCACAAAGAACAATAAACAAAACGATATAAGCTATGGCAAAGAAACTTAAAAAATGGCAAGGATGGGCACTCTTCGGAGGTTCGATGATTGTTGTGTTCCTGCTGGGACTTCTCGCTTCGTCACTAATGGAACGAAGAGCCGAAGTTGCAAGCGTATTCAACAACAAGCGCACACAATTCAACGACTCCATCATTGCACAGAATGAGAAATTCAAAGCCGATTACCCACGCGAATATGAGACCTGGGCAATGACAGAGGACACCACGTTTGAGTCGGAGTTTAATGGTTCTAAGGCCGTCGACGTGCTTGAGCAGCGTCCCAACATGGTGATTCTGTGGGCAGGCTATGCTTTTGCTGCCAATTACAACACGCCCCGCGGTCACAAGCACTGCATCGACGACTTGCGTGAGATTCTGCGTACCGGCAATCCCGGTATCGACACTACCGGTTTCAAGCAGCCGGCCACTTGCTGGACCTGTAAAGGTCCTGACGTTCCACGCATGATGCGCGAGCTCAGCGGCAGCAAGTCGGTATTTGACCCCGCGAACTATTATGCAAAGCAGTGGGTTGATCTTGGTGACCAGATTGTGAACCCCATTGGTTGTAGCGACTGCCACGACGCACGCACTATGGACCTGCGTCCTGCACGTCCTGCACTCTACGAGGCGTGGGCCCGCGCCGGTAGGGATGTTCGCAAGGCCTCTCACCAAGAGATGCGTTCACTTGTTTGCGCACAGTGTCACACCGAGTACTACTTCATCAAACCCGACGATGCTAACAATCCAGGCAAGGCTAACTACCTGATGTTCCCAGAGGACTATGGTATGACCTGCGAGGATGCCGAGAAATATTTCGACAGCATCAATTTCTATGACTACAAGCACAAGCTCTCAAGAACTCCCATTCTCAAGGCTCAGCATCCAGGTTATGAGATTGCTTTGCAAGGTATCCATGGCCAACGCGGTGTTTCGTGCGCCGACTGCCACATGCCCTACATGCAGGATGGTGGCGTGAAGTTCACCGATCACCACATCATGTCGCCACTGGCAAACATCGACCGCACTTGCCAGACTTGTCACCGTCAAGATGCCGAAGTGCTATGCCAGAACGTATATGAGCGTCAGCGCAAGTGTAACGAGGTGCGTGACCGTGCCGAAGAAGAACTCGCAGCAGCTCACATCGAGGCGAAGTTTGCCTGGGACGCAGGTGCTACCGAGGCCGAGATGGATACAATCTTGAAACTAATCCGCAAGAGCCAGTGGCGTTGGGATTATGCCATCGCCAGCCACGGAGCCACCTTCCATGCTCCACAAGAGGTTACACGCCTGCTTTCGCACAGTGTTGACTTCGCATTGCAAGCCCGCCTGTTGCTGAGCAAAGTGCTTGTTAAGCATGGTGTAACACAAGACATTATGGCTACCGAGAAAGCCAAAATCGACACCAAGGCCAAGGCACAGCAGTACATCGGACTTGACATGGCTATGCTCAACAGCAATAAGCAGAAATTCCTTGACCAAATCGTTCCCAAGTGGATCGCTACTGCCAAGAAGAAAGGCAGGTTGATCGAGATTTAATCAATTCTCTCTTTACACTTATAAGGCAGGCTCAGCTAAATGCCTGCCTTTATTATTCAGAGTTATAATTATGAGCAAATCTTTTTCGCTCTTTGATGGCTTCATGATTGGCGGCGGAATCATAGTCGCTGGATTGTTATTACAATTTACATCTGGAGGCGTAGTGTGGGATGCTTTAGCATGGCCAGCCAATGCCATCGTTCTGGCGGTATTTATTGCAATTATCATTGCCATTTATTTGCTGGGTAGAAAATTTGACGCCCTGCGTTTTCTGGGAACCTACAAAGCAGCTATTCCGGCAATGATATATGCAGTGATTCTAACCATCATCATGGGATTGACCAAGCAAACGGTTGACGGAACCTGGCTTAACAACATGCTGGCGTTTTGGCCTCTGGTTCTCATATATATGTATATCGCTGTAATTCTGGGAATAATCACCATCAAGCACACGATTAAATTCCGCTGGAAGCGCGACATCCCATTCCTGCTCAACCACCTGGGCCTATTCATCGCCCTTGTAGCGGCAACATTAGGCAACGCCGATATGCAGCGCATGAAAATGATCACGGCCGTAGATCAGCCTGAGTGGAGAGTGATGACCAATAACAACGACATTCAGGAACTAAATATCGCCATAGAACTCAAGAAGTTCATTATGGAGACCTACGATGACGGCTCTCCCAAACGTTTTGCCTCAAAAATCAACATTTACACTAAAAGCGGAAAGAGTTTTACTGCTACTGTTGATGTAAACAAACCAGCCGAGGTCGATGGTTGGAAGATTTACCAGTATGGTTATGATACTCAGATGGGTGCAATGAGCAATATTAGCATACTCGAGTTGGTGCGAGACCCATGGTTGCCTGTTGTTTATACGGGTATATTCATGATGATTGCAGGAGCTGTCACATTGTTCTTTATTGGCGCAGGAAGGAGGAAAAAATCATGACTTGGGAAAGCTTTATCTATTTCGCCATAGTAGCGGTTGTGTTATGGGCTACTGGAGCATGGGCGGCTTGGAAAGACAAGAAAACGATAGCCTACGGAACGACAATCGCAGGACTGCTTGTATTCTTTGGATACATTGTAGCAATGTGGGTGTCGTTAGAGAGACCACCATTGCGCACCATGGGCGAAACGCGTCTATGGTACTCGCTGTTCCTGCCACTTGCGGGCATCATCGTCTACAGTCGCTGGCGATATAAGTGGATTCTATCATTCTCGACTCTTATGGCGTTGGTATTTATCGCCATCAACATTTTCAAGCCCGAAATACACTCCAAAACGCTCATGCCTGCGTTGCAAAGTCCCTGGTTTGCGCCACATGTAATAGTTTACATGATGGCCTATGCATTGCTTGGGGCATCGGCTCTAATGGCTATTTACCTGCTCTTCTTCAAGAAGAAGGAACCCACCGAACAGGAATATGAAATTACCGACAACCTGGTCTATGCTGGACTCGCTTTCCTCACCATCGGGATGCTTTTCGGTGCGCTGTGGGCAAAGGAGGCGTGGGGGCACTATTGGTCGTGGGACCCCAAAGAGACGTGGGCGGCTATCACTTGGCTTGCTTATCTTGTCTATGTACACTACCGACTCATGCCACGTCACCGCAAACCTATTGCCCTTGCCACGCTGATAGTGGCATTCGTGCTGCTGCAAGTGTGCTGGTGGGGCATAAACTACCTACCCAGCGCACAAGGTTCAAGCGTCCATACCTACGGCACAGAGTCAACGCAATAAAAAGTGTGTAATAAGGAAAATGGTAAGATAATTGGTCTTTATAGTTGACCTTTTAAAAATTTCAACATCATGGGCACGCGCCACATGGTTCACTTCTTGACTTGCCTTGTGAATCGCTGTTTGTTGAAGATGCTATCCCATCGCAGTTTGATAACCCCAAAGAGAGCCTCGCTGAAGATGCCGCCGCTCATCTTGCTTGTACCCAGGACACGGTTGATGAACACTATGGGCACCTCCTTGATGCGGAATCCCATCTTATAGGCTGTGAATTTCATCTCAATCTGGAAAGCATAACCTTTGAACTCGATGGCATCGAGATTGATAGCCTCGAGCACTTCACGCTTGTAGCACACAAATCCTGCAGTGGTGTCGCGCACATTCATGCCGGTGACAATTCTCACATAGGCCGAGGCATAATAGGACATGAGCACCCTGCCCATGGGCCAGTTCACGACATTCACGCCAGTGATGTAGCGTGAGCCCACCGAGAGGTCGGCACCCTCTTGGGCGCATGCGCTCTGCAGCGGTATCAAGTCTTCAGGACGATGCGAGAAGTCGGCATCCATCTCAATGATGAACTGGTACCCTTTCTCGAGAGCCCACTTGAAGCCTGCGATATAGGCCGTGCCCAATCCGAGCTTGCCGCTACGCTTCAGGATGTTGATGCGCCCTGGAATCTCCTCTATCATTCTCTCGACAATGGCCGCCGTACCGTCGGGGCTGTTGTCGTCGATAACGAGAATGTCAAACTTGTGCTTTTCCTCAAGTGCCAATACAGCCTTGATGATTGCCTCTATGTTCTCCTTCTCATTGTAGGTGGGTATGATAACTACGCTGTCGCTCATGGGTAATCGCCGATTTTTTAAAAAAATAACACTTAATGCACTCTTAACCACAGGGGAGCACATTTATTGCACAAAAGTACAAATAAAATCGCTATAAACCCATTTTTTAAACATTTTTTTAGTACCCAAAACGACATTTCGCTAAAATCGTCGTGCTATTTTTGCCTGTTTCGCAAAAAAGCAGTAATTTTACCCGCTTATTTTAAAAGCATTGGCTCCCGACACAAGCAAAAGTCGAGCCACAAAATGACTAATTTATTAAATGACAATGAGTAACGAAAGAAAATTAGGCATAGGAATCACTCAAGGCGACACCAACGGTGTGGGCTATGAGGTTATCATGAAATGCTTCACCAGCAACGACATTTTAGAATTGTGTGTCCCCATCATCTATGGTTCGAGCCGCATCTTGAACTATCACCGCAAAGCCATGGGAATCCAGACCACACAAATCAATACCACCCGCAATGCCGGCTATATCAAAGAGAATGCCGTAAACCTTGTCGAGGTAATCAACAACGAGGTGAAAATCGAGTTCGGTCAGCCAGGCAAGCAAGCCGGCGAGGCTTCGTTCATGGCACTCGAGGCCGCCGTGAGCGACCTCAAGAAAGGGGTTATCGATGTGCTTGTCACAGCACCCATCAACAAAGCCAACATCCACAGCGAGGCGTTCACCTTCCCGGGCCACACCGAGTACTTAGAGACAAGCATTGGCGATGGTGACAAAGCATTGATGGTGATGAGCAGCGACTTCCTGCGAGTGGCCTTGGTCACCACTCACCTGCCCTTGTCGCAAGTTGCCAATGCCATCAACAAAGACGACATTATCGACAAGCTGCGCATCTTCCGTCGCTCCTTACAGCGTGACTTCAACATTCAGAATCCCCGCATCGCCGTCCTCGGTCTCAATCCCCACAGCGGCGACAACGGTGTGCTTGGAAAAGAGGAGAAAGACATCATCGAGCCGGCAATACAGGAAGCCAACGACAACCAGGTGTTCTGCTTTGGACCTTATGCCGCCGACGGGTTCTTCGGCAACAACCATTACCGCCGCTTCGACGGAGTGCTTGCCATGTACCACGACCAGGGACTTGTACCTTTCAAAACCATTGCCATGAACAGTGGCGTGAACGTGACAGCAGGCTTGCCCTACGTGCGCACCAGCCCCGACCATGGCACCGGCTACGACATCGCCGGCCAGGGCATCGCCAGCGAGGAGTCGATGCGTCAAGCCATCTTCACTGCTATCGACATCTACCGCAACCGTCAGCGCTGGGACGAGATGTATGAGAATCCCTTGAAGAAACAGTACTTCGACAAGGGCAAGGACAACGTGGTCCTCGACTTGACAAAGGTTGAAGATGAGGACCCGCTGGGGTAAGTGGTAAATAGTAAGTTTTAAGTAGTAAGTTTTAAGTTTTAAGTAATTATGCACTATGCGATAATAGCCGCTGGCGAGGGGTCGCGTCTGGCACAGGAAGGTGTTGCCAAGCCCAAGCCACTCGTCGAGCTCAGCGGTGAACCCATGATAATGCGACTGATGAACATCTTCAGGCGCTGCAACGCTCAGAGCATCTCGGTCATCATCAACGACTTCATGCCCGAGGTCAAGGAATATCTCAACTCGCTGCAGCTCGATATACCCTTGAACATAGTGGTGAAGTCCACGCCCAGCTCCATGCACAGCTTCTGGGAGCTGAGCAAGGTGATGCACCCCGGCAAGTTCTGCCTCACAACGGTCGACACCATCTTCCGCGAGGAGGACTTCGCCGGCTACATCGAGGCTTTTGAGCGCGACGACCGTCACGACGGCATGTGGGCTGTGACACCGTTCATCGAGGACGAGAAGCCACTCTATGTCGACGTGGACCGTGGCATGAACATCAAGGCGTTCTGTGACAAGCCTTTTGAGGGCGCGAAGTATGTCTCGGGCGGTGTTTATGCCATGAGCGACAAGGCATTTCCTGTTCTGAACCAGTGCATCGAGGCTGGCGTGTCGCGCATGCGCAACTTCCAGCGTGCGCTCATCGACGCTGGCATGAAGCTCAAAGCCTACAGCATCGACAAGATCATCGACGTAGACCATGCCAGCGACATCGAGGTGGCACAAGCGTTTATTTCTAATGCTGAATGAAACTACACCGTTTTGGCGATAGTAAAAACTACTTTTCGGAAAAAGAAATTCTAAATAATTCTGCATTGTGCATTATGCATTCTGCATTAATTAAAATTTATCAAATATGGCCGATATAAACATCGCAGGGGTGATGAGGGCTGGAGCCTACTCCCCCAACCACATAGGCAACGACACCGCCATCTTCAACGCGGTCGCCGAGCAACTGCGCAAGCGAGGCTGCATTGTCAACACCTATAGCGAGGAGCAGTTCAACAACAGCGACATCAAGGAAGATGTGATTGTGAACATGTGCCGCGAGCACAACTCCATCATGAAGCTACAACAGCTTGAGAACCAGGGAAAACTCGTAATAAACTCAGGTTTCGGCATCGAGAACTGCACCCGTGAGCGCATGACTCGCATCTTGCTTGGCAACGACATCCCTTATCCCGAGAGCTTGATAGTGAACACCGACGAGGTGGTGAAAGACCGCCTTGAGCAAAGCGGCTTCCAGAGCTGCTGGATAAAACGTGGCGACTTCCATGCCATGCACAAGGAAGACGTGAGCTACGTGCGCCACAGCGAGGAGGCTCAAGAGGTGCTGCAGGAGTACTTCCTGCGTGGCATCAAGCGCGCTGTCATCAACGTTCACCTTGTGGGCGACCTCATCAAGTTCTACGGCGTGCGTGGCACCAACTATTTCTTCTGGTTCTACCCCTTCGACGAGGGCCACAGCAAGTATGGCCACGAGGCTATCAACGGCAAGTCAAAGGGGTTGAAATTCGAGGCCAAATACCTCAAGGAGATCTGCAACCGTGCCGCCGACGAGCTTAATGTCGAGATTTACGGCGGCGACTGCATAGTGGGCTCCGACGGCGACGTGAAAATCATCGACTTCAACGACTGGCCCAGCTTTGCCCCATGCCGCAACGATGCAGCCCCCCACATCGCCAAGCGCATCATCAACATCATCAAACAACGATAATCGGGGCTATCGACATCCCAATCAACACAATAAACAACAAGAATAATGAATTTCAAGGAATTAAAACAACAATACAACCAGTCGCTCAAGTCGATGGACACCGAGGAGCACATCGACCTGTGGTTCTACCGTCCATTGGGTTTCGCATGGGCTGTGCTCTTCGCTAAACTTGGAATATCGCCCAACATTGTCACGATAGCATCCATCTTCTTGGGTGTGGGCGGCGGCATACTGCTATACTTCGGAGCAGAGCCCCTCATCTGGCTCAACTACGTGGGCATCTTCCTGATTATCTGGGCCAACACCTACGACAGTGCCGACGGCCAGCTGGCACGCATCACCAAGCAGTACTCGCAGATAGGGCGCATCCTCGACGGCGTGAGCGGCGACCTGTGGTTCTTTGCCATCTATTTTGCCCTCGTGTTCCGCGAGCTGCACTTTGGCGACGCGTGGCTGGGCGACTTCTTCCAGCAGTCGCAGAACCACTGGATTATCTGGACCATAGCGATAGCTGCCGGCGTGAGCCATGCCCTGCAGTGCGCCATGGCCGACTATTACCGCCAGTTCCACCTCTACTTCCTCAAGGGTGAGGGCGGCAGCGAGCTCGAGAGCACCAGCAAGCTCGATGAGCAAATCAAGCAGTCGAAGGGCTTCAAGCGCATCACCATGTTCTTCTACCGCAACTACACCGCCAACCAAGAGCGCCTCACGCCCGCCATGCAGCGTCTGCGCCGTGAGCTCAAGAAGCAGTTTGGCGACGAGATGGCACCACAGCAGTTCCGTGACGACTTCCGCAAGCTGAGTCTGCCACTGATGAAATACACCAACATGCTCACCTTCAACACTCGCACCATTGCGATGTTCATCTCGGTGATAATCCGCATTCCATGGCTGTACTTCGCCTTCGAGCTCATCGTGCTCAACACCATGCTCATCTACATGATTTGCCGTCACGAGAGCCTTTGCAAGAAACTCACTCGAGACCTGCAGGCAGGGAAATACGGTAATTAAGTTTTAAGTGTTGAGTGTTAAGTTTGCGCCTGGCGGCGCATTCTGAATTCTGCATTCCGCATTTTGAATTCTGCATTATAAAAAAACTATGAACTATAAAGCGATAAAGGGTATCATCTTCGACTACGGCGGCACTATCGACAGCCGTGGCATCCACTGGAGCGAGGTAATTTGGGACGGCTATTGCAATGCAGGCATCCCCGTCACCAAGGAGCAGTTTCGTGACAGCTATGTCGTGGCTGAGCGAGAGCTCGCACGCGTGCGCCACATCCTCCCCAACGACAACTTCCACGACCTTCTGCTCAAGAAGATGCGCATCGAGCTGCAAGACCTTGCCGACAAAGGTCTGCTGCAAGGCGACATCGAGCCACAGGCACAGCAAGTAGCGCAATACTGCTATGATGCGGCACGCTCCAGCATCGAGGAGGCACGCCCTGTGCTCGAGACCCTGAGCCAGCACTACCCCATGATGCTCGTGAGCAACTTCTATGGCAACGTCGACAGCGTGCTGCGCGACTTCGACCTGCGCAAGTATTTCAAGGGAGTGATAGAGAGCGCGGTAGTGGGCGTGCGCAAGCCCAACCCCGTGATTTTCAAGCTCGGAGTCGATGTTCTTGAATTGGAGCCCAGCGAGATCCTTGTCGTGGGCGACAGCCTCAAGAAAGACATCCTCCCCGCCGAGTCAATTGGCTGCCAAACCCTGTGGCTCAAAGGCAAAGGCTGGACAGCCGACGAAGACGCACAAACCCATCCCAACACAATCAAAACCCTGAGAGAAGTGCTTGAGGCGCTCACGTGATTAACTAACGGCTACCTTTTGGCGATACGGACTCATTCGCAGACTATTTTCTTATTTGACAGCTGGTATTCTTTCTGCTTGACACCTATTTTTACGCGCACTAATTTCATCAATACCCGTTGGCGGAATTATTGTCTTTACTTTTTTTTCATGAAACATGTTGACTGTCAGGTGATAGCATCAATGATGCTGGACGGGTCGAAGACTCTCTCTGTTTAGAAGACCATGCAACCAACCTCCGAGAGAGGTGCGCAGCTCGGTACAGAGTAGTTAACGAAAATTGTGCCTCGAAGAGGAACTTTATCATTAGCAGTGAATTATATGTAGTGAAAAACTCTTTTAATTCCGCCAACGGGTATCAATCATCTCCTAATATATATATATAAGCATCTTCTCCTCCTTTATTTTTATTTCTTTTATTTTGTGATGACGAAGTTTTTTGCTTAGACGTTTTTTTAGTTTTTTTAGTTTCTTTTTTCTTATTATCATTTGATGCCTTAGCCTCGGCAACGTGTCGTTGTGGCTCGTTGCTTTGGACTGTATCAATCAGTGCTGGCTTAGTTGCGACAGTGTCTTTTTGAGCAGTGGGCTTCTCCACGTTCTCGGTTGCTTGTTTGTTGCCCTTCAAGAAGTAGAAAGCACCACCCAAGACTCCTGCCAATGTCAAGACGCCAAGCAAAATGCCAATGACCACCCATGGCGTCTTTTTCTTGTTGGCAGCAGGTTCCACCGTTGCCTTTGCCGGCCGTGAAGCGGCTGCCGCAACGATGGTATTCTCATTCTTTTGCGGTTTTACTTGAGCCGAGGGCTTGTTTTGTGCAGGTGCTGTGGCAGTGAGCATGTATCGCACTACGGCAGCGCTCTGTGGGCGCTTCTCGGGAGTGGGATGCATGAGGCATGCGATGATGTTCTGCAGTTCATGGCTCACCTGCGAGTGATAGACAAAGGCCGCCGTCCCGTGGTTGATGATGTCGGGCATTGAGGGTGGCTTCTTTGCCGTGAGTAGATTGTATAGCGTTGCTCCGAGTGCATAGATGTCGGTCCATGGTCCCACCTTGTCGATGTTGCCATACACCTGCTCGGGCGCGGCATAGCCAGGAGTGTAGGACAATCCGGTGGTCGTGGTCAAGCCTTCGGAGGCCAAAATCTGCTTGCTTGCCCCGAAGTCGATGAGTCGTGCCGTACCCTCCTTGTTAATCATGATGTTGCCCGGCTTGAGGTCAAGATGGATGATGCCACGAGCATGCACTTCCTCGAGGGCATCGAGCATCTGGTTGAGAATGTGCCTGACCGCGTTCTCGCTCAGTGGACCATTGCGCTTGACGATGGTGTTGAGCGCCTCGCCGTCGACATAGTCCATCACATAGTAGGCCGTGCCGTTCTCGGGGAAAAGGTCGTGAACGCGAACGATGTTCGGGTGGTTGAGGTCGAAGAGCCTGCGTGCCTCGCGCTCAAACTTCTTGAGCTGGCTTTGGAATAGCTTCTTGTTCTCATCGAGTGTGATAGTCACCGTTTTCCCGTCGGCCTGGTCACGCCCCACTATACCCTTAAGGAAGAACTCCTTGATTACCACAGGCTTGCGCATGTTCACATTCTCGGCGAGATAGGTATTACCAAATCCCCCACCTGCCAAGAAACGCTCAATGCGATAACGTCCCGACTGCAACATTGTGCCTGGCTCGAGCATCAACTGGCTGTTGTTGGTAGTTTCCATCTATATATTATAATAATTAAGCTGTAAGAATTGACAATAATTCTCGCAAAGATAATTATTTATTTTTTAATGGCAAAAATGTAACATTAAATTTCTAAGATAACGTGAATTGGACGAAAACAACATGCTGTGTTTCAGCCGTTCCTCCAAGATAGGGAAGCTGGCTTGGAATGAGAACAAACTCACGTGATGAGGCGGTGTGGAGCAGATTGATTGCCGAAGTGAGAGCGACATAGTTCGTCTCCGACGCACGAGACTGCGGTGCACTCTTACCCCAGGTTGCGAACCTCTTCGAGGCTCTTACCTGGGGTTTATCACATTGCGGCTCTCCGAGCCTTTTGACCTCTACGAGGTCCATCGCCCACGCTGCACAACACCATCGCCCACACCGCAACAACACCATCGCCCACGCTGCACAACACCATCGGCCACACTGCAGCAATACCATCGCCCACGCTGCACAACACTATCGCCCACGCTGCAGCAATACCATCGCCCACGCTGCACAACACCATCGGCCACACTGTTGCAATACCATCGGCCACCGATGGTTTTAGTCTTCATCATTGTCATAGAGATCACACGAGCCATTTAGGCCACGAAGCGTCG
>CAMVKS010000039.1 GCA_947167995.1 uncultured Prevotellaceae bacterium | reverse complement strand
TTGTCATTGTTGAGTAGCCAGTTGTAGAGGGCTGTCACATCGGCTGCTGTCACATTGCCGTCACCGTTGACGTCGCCGGCAACAGGCACATTATCACCTTCTACAAAAACTTCATTAACATTAAAGATACTAGTTGATAACGCTGCTGAAGCTGAACTTAAAAAATCATGTCCGTCACCAATATACTCATAAAGATAATAATACCTACCATCACCGGTATGATAATAGCGGATAAAGAAACCGCCAGCTGCTCTCTCCACAACGTGGCATAGATATGAACTGTTTATGTCAGAAGTAACAAATTGGTCCTCCTCAAAATATCCGTGGGCTGCTCTGTTATAAATCACGATCTTGTCCGACGAGGCTTGCACAAAGCACCAAAGGAAATTGTCTTCAGTTGATGCCGTGGGAGTCAATTTAATCTGATCGAAAATGTCTGCGTTTGGGTCAAAATAAACATACTTGCCGTTAATTATCAGCTGATACCAGTGGATGGGAAGAGTGGTGGAGCTGGGTGTTGTCACAAATGGCAATGCCCGCGCTGCAAACGTCACCATCAGCAATGAGACAATGAGTAAGATTTTTTTCATACACTATAAGTTTATGAAGTTAATAATAGAGTTATTTCAATTTGCAAATTTAGCCATTATTTCTCAATTATAATTATAAAAACTAAAAAACTCATGAATTCCATTTGGTTTTTGATAAAAAAGGCTGCGCCGAGGCAATGCTCAAGCGAGGTTTAATAACAAGGGCTGCGGTTCTGCAAGCTTCAAGCAAGCTTGGCTTTCTTCACCTTGCACCTTGTTTGGTGCTTCTTCGGCTTGTACTAATTTTCATCAGTACTGCAATTCAATCAGTCAAGATGGCGGTTAGAGTACCACCTATATGTAAATAAAATCAGCATCAAAAACGGCGGTCTGATATGCAAAAAAATATGATCAACGTGAATGGAAAATTGCTCTCTCACGTGAAATATTCGAAATATTCATACGAATAGAGTGATTTTCTCAGATTATATGTTTATCTTTGCCATGTCATAAGAGATTTCGTCCGTTTTAAAAGCAGCATTAAATTTGGCGGAAAATCTGATGACATAGCAATATTCTATGTAACTTTTTGTTATCCAAAATGTTATAAAATTCGTTAAATTAAAGTGCTGCGGATTTTAGGTGAAGATGAAAAAGTTATTAACTATTACTCTATTTTTATTACTTGTTTTGCCTACCAATGCCCAGATAAACAGAAATATTTGGGGCTTTACTTTAGGAAAAACTACAAAAACACAAGTGATTAATTTTTTAAATAGCAAAGGATACAAATATGAAACCTCAAGAGGTTTTTTGTATGAAGCTTCAAACTATATTGATATAATCGAATTAAATACAACCAATTACATATCTTTTGGAGGAGCATTTTGGAATAAAGTGGAGATTTATATAATTGATGATATCTTATATGATATGCGATTTATAAGAAACAATGAAAATCAATTTGATGCTCATAAGTCATTTGAATCACTTAAATACAAACTTAATCAGAAATATGCTGCATATAAACAGGATTTGGGAATCTCGGCAACATATGATGATAATAAAACATGTATATATATAGCAATTTGTGACTCTCCTGATGTTGGAACTTTTTATCTTATTAATTATAAGTATAAGCCTATTCTTAAAAGACGCGACACAGAAGGTATAGATGACTTATAATGCTTTTTAAAAGATTATTTCATAATTAGCTATCTTAAACTCAATATCTAGGCGCAGCCGATTTTATCCCCAAAAATATCAGTTTGAACATGATGTTGTTGGCTATAACGTTATATTTTTTGCCATCCGCTTTGCGGCGGTCGAAGTATTTGCGCATTTCAGAATCGGCCTTCAGTACTGCGAGAACTGTCGTGCGAAGCTCAGTTTTCAAATCATGTCTGCCTATCTTACTCGTATGTGTGCCCTTGTTGATGCTTGTTCCCGACACGACGGCAAATGGAGCCACACAGATGTGCGATGCATAGCGTCTGGCATTGTTGAAAGTGGAGAAGTTGGCTGTAGCAACAATAAAGTTGACCGCGTTGATCAGTCCGATTCCTGGAATACTCATGATCAGCTCAAAATTACGCCGTATGTCCTCGTTCACGGCAATGACAGACCTGATTTCCTCCTCGATCTCTCGGATAGTGGCAGAAAGAGTCTTGATTGCTCTGTTGACGCGAGAGTCTCTGTGTTTTGTCGAAAACAAGCGCCGCTCTGAGCGTTGTGCCTTCCATTGAGCACGTTGGCGCACATACATCCGCCTTTCGTTCAGCAGACAGCGCAACTCATACAGAGGGCGGATGTTCAAGTGCGATGGAGCAAGCGAGTCTCTTTTCTCATGCGCATACCGGGCAATCATAGCGGCG
This sequence comes from uncultured Prevotellaceae bacterium, assembly GCA_947167995.1. Taxonomy (GTDB): domain Bacteria; phylum Bacteroidota; class Bacteroidia; order Bacteroidales; family Muribaculaceae; genus Sodaliphilus. The sequence continues at coordinate 25,116 of CAMVKS010000039.1, read as the reverse complement.
TCCTGCTTGTCGTTCTTGCCCTTCTTGCTTGGATTTGCCCCTTTGATGTCAGCTCCGGACACCATAGAATAGGTTATACCATGCTCATCGAAGAACAAAGCCAGGGCGTACCCATACTCACCAGTATGTTCCATACAGAACCAAACCTGGAAAAGCTGAATCTTTAGACCTTTTACCCAAGACAGAATCTTGCTGAATCCTTTTTTGTCGTTTGTCACATGGAGAAATCCGCTGTCCCTCCTCACTCGTCCGTAGATAGACAAGTCCAATGTTTTCTTGGAAATGTCGATGCCAATGTGGATTAAATCCATTATCTTTGCACTGGTTTTAAAAACCGTCTCGATTGCCCCTGACACTTTTAGTTGGTCGGTCTTGCAGCAGACACCAAGTATTATAGATGGAGCGAGCAATCAAAAAAAGAGAGGTCGGACTAATACGGCAACTGGATATTGTCTAGGCGCAGCCAAAGGTCACCGGCCTCTCTCGGTTTTATGGTTAAACAATTAACTTTTATTGGCAAAGTTAATCTAAACTTTTCCGACTGCAAAAATAAAAGAGGCGCTGTCGATTTTATGCAATAATTATTGTATGCGGTAGAGCGGTAATCTTTTTTCGATGCTGTGCTCGCAGCTGGCTAAAATGGGTTTTATCGAAATTAAGAAAAAAAAAGACAAAAGATTTGGAGTAGTAGTAATGGTTTTGTAATTTTGCAGATTGCAAACGAAAGAAAGCATGAAAGAGCTTGTCGACATATTGCGCGCCGAACACCACTTGGAAAGCGGTGATTATAAAGCACTGCTACACAGTGATGACGAGAACGCTGTAGCCTACCTTCACAGGCAGGCCCGCGAAGTGGCCGACGAGGTGTTTGGCAAGGGAATATTTGTGCGCGGGCTCGTTGAGTTGACCAACGTGTGCCACAACGACTGCTACTACTGCGGCATACGTCGTAGCAACTCTCAAGTAGAACGTTACATGCTCACCACCGAACAGGTGATGCGTTGCTGCCAGCAAGGATACGAACTGGGATTCAGGACCTTTGTGTTACAAGGTGGAGAGCTGCCTCAAGACAAAGCTCAATGGATTGTTAGTCTGGTAAGTGAGATAAGACAACGGTGGAAAGATTGCGCCATCACCCTATCGCTTGGCGAGTGGCCAAGGGAGGCTTACGAGGCGTTTCGCAAGGCTGGTGCTGACCGCTACCTACTTCGCCACGAGACGCATAATGCCGAGCATTATGGCAAGCTTCACCCTGCCGAGATGTTGCATGAGAGGCGTTTGCAATGCTTGGAATGGCTCAAAGAGTTGGGCTATCAAGTGGGCACAGGCATCATGGTGGGCAGTCCGTGTCAATCGCTCGAGAATATTGTCGAGGACATTGAGTTCATTGAGCATTTCCAGCCCGAGATGATAGGTTTAGGGCCTTTTGTACCTCAGCACGACACTCCATTTGGCAATCATCCCACAGGCAGTGCCGACCTCACGACAAGGCTATACTCCATCTTCCGCTTGATGTTCCCCAATGCGTTGATACCGAGCACTACGGCACTTAACAGCATCGACCCGAACGGCAGAACAATGGGCATAATGGCAGGTGCCAATGTGGTGATGCCAAACCTCTCCCCCACCGAATTCAGAGAGAATTATGCCTTATATGACGGCAAAGCCGGCACGAATGCCGAGGCAGCCGAGGGCATAACTCAATTAGAGGCACAACTCGCCACAATAGGCTACCACATAGACTGGAGACGTGGCGACCACTATTTAAGTGTTAAGTGAAACTCACAACTCAAAACTCTTAACTCAAAACTCATAACTAATAACTATTATATGTACAACCCAAAATCATCTCATGCCGAGGAGTTTATTGACCACGGCGAAATAATGGAGACACTGGAATATGCTGCCAAGAATCGCAGCAACCGTGCTCTGATAGAAGAAATAATAAACAAAGCCGCCACCTGCAAAGGCTTGACTCACCGCGAGGCAGCAGTGCTGCTCGAGTGTGACCAGCCCGACCTGGTGGAACGTTTCGAGAACCTTGCACGCGAGGTGAAGCAGAAGCTCTATGGAAACCGCATAGTTCTCTTTGCCCCTCTCTACCTGTCAAATTATTGTGTAAACGGCTGTGTATATTGCCCTTATCATGGCAAGAACCACACTATCCCCCGCAAAAAGCTGTCACAAGACGAAATTCGCCAGGAGGTCATTGCTTTGCAACAGATGGGTCACAAACGACTTGCACTCGAGGCTGGAGAGCACCCCAAAATGAACCCCATCGAGTATATTCTTGAGTCTATAAAGACCATCTATGACACCAAGGTGGGCAATGGCGCAATACGCCGCGTGAACGTGAACATAGCCGCTACAACTGTAGAGAACTACCGCAAGCTTAAAGAGGCAGGCATCGGCACCTATATCCTGTTCCAGGAGACCTACAACAAGGAGAACTACGAGAAACTGCACCCAACAGGTCCCAAGAGCGACTATTGCTACCACACCGAGGCCATGGACCGCGCCATGGAAGGTGGTTGTGACGATGTGGGAATTGGCGTGCTCTATGGCTTGACGACCTATCGCTATGACCTTGTGGGATTGCTCATGCATGCCGAGCATCTCGAGGCCCGCATGGGCGTTGGTCCACACACGATCAGCGTGCCACGCATCTGCCCTGCCGACGACATCTCGCTCGATGAGTTCCCCGATGTTCTTCCCGATGAAATCTTCTGCAAGATAGTTGCTATCATACGCCTTGCAGCCCCCTATACCGGCATGATTATCTCGACACGTGAATCACAGAAAGTGAGAGAGAAAGTGCTCGACCTGGGTATCTCGCAAATTAGCGGCGGTTCGCGCACCAGCGTGGGCGGTTACACCACCGAAGAACGTCATGACGACACGGCACAGTTTGACGTCAGCGACCAGCGCACCCTCGACGAAGTGATAGCCTGGCTGCTCGACATCGACTACCTGCCAAGCTTCTGCACCGCCTGCTACCGGGAGGGCCGCACCGGCGACCGCTTCATGTCGCTTGTGAAACGCGGCAAAATCAGCTACTGCTGCACTCCAAATGCGATGATAACCCTCAAGGAGTATCTCGAGGACTATGCCAGCCCTGCCACACGCGAGAAAGGCGAGGCATTGATTAGACGCGAGCTCGAGAAATTGCCCGACGAGCGAATCCGCAACCTCGCCAACCGTCGACTGACAGATATCGCCAATGGCGAGCGTGATTTCAGGTTTTAGGATGGATAGGAGTGGCTAGGAATAGCTAGGAATAGCTAGGAATAACTAGGAATAGCTAGGAATAGCTAGGAAATGTGAACCATAAACTTTGAACTTAGATGAATACTGCTCCGCAGTCGTTGAGACGTCATATCGCGATTTTTGGGCGCCGCAATGTGGGGAAGTCCTCGTTGCTCAACGCTATCACAGGGCAGGAAGTGGCTATAGTCTCGCCCGAGGCTGGCACTACTACCGACCCAGTGAACCGCGCCATGGAGATATTGCCATTGGGTCCATGCCTGCTTATTGACACTGCAGGCTTTGACGATGAGGGCAGCGTGGGTGAGTTGCGCAATGAACGCACCCACAAGGTGCTTGACCAAGCCGATCTTGCACTGCTTGTCATGGACCAGACCCAAGACCTGAGTCTTGAGAAAAAATGGCTTGACGAACTGCGACGTTTAGAAATCCCCACAGTGGCAGTGCTGAACAAAATGGATGCCACAGGCGATATCGAAGACAGCATCGAACAAATAAACAACACTCTTGGCATCAAGCCAGTGGCAGTGAGCGCAAAAAACCGCGAGGGAATTGACCTGTTGCGCAAAGCATTAGCCCAAGCTGTGGGTGATGATGAGGAAACGAGCCTCACAGCCAGTCTTGCCACAGCCGGTGACACGGTGCTGCTTGTGATGCCGCAAGATCCTCAAGCTCCCAAAGGACGCTTGATATTGCCACAAGTGCAGACCATCCGCGACCTACTCGACAAGCATTGCATTGTGGTGGGGTGCTCGGTAGAGACCATGAAGCAGAGTCTTGCGGCACTGCGCGAGCCACCACCACTCATCATCACCGACTCTCAGGTGTTTTCACAAGTCTATGCCCAGAAACCCGAAAGCAGCCTTCTGACCTCGTTCTCGGTGCTGATGGCAGCTGCAAAAGGCAACATCGAGATACTGGTTGAAGGAGCCCGAGCTATTGACCGCCTCACCCCACAGTCGCGAGTGCTCATAGCCGAAGCCTGCACCCACGCTCCCATGAGCGAGGACATAGGCCGCGAAAAGATTCCACGCATGATTCGCAAGAAATATGGCCAGGGCATCGTCTTCGACATCCATGCCGGCAAGGACTACCCTACCGACCTGAGCCGTTATGACCTGATCATCCACTGCGGAGCCTGCATGTTCAACCGCCGCCTCATGCTCTCACGCATAGTGAGGGCACAAAAACAAGGCGTGGCAATAACCAACTACGGTCTTGCCATCGCCCAATTGCAAGGTATTCTTGATAAAGTGTCGCTTCCTTGACCGGTAATCACCAGTCATTTAAATGAGCGACTCCACAATCTTCTTCACATCCTCTCCCAACTGCTGAGCCTTCTCCATGGTGTGTGCCTCGCTGTAGATGCGGATGATGGGCTCGGTGTTACTCTTGCGCAGATGTGCCCATCCGTCCTCGAAGTCAATCTTCACACCATCGATAGTGGTGAGGTTTTCATCCTTGTAATGCTCCTCAACCGCTTTGAGAATCTTGTCGACATCCATGCCCGGGGTGAGTTGCAGCTTGGTCTTTGCAATACTATATTGAGGATAGGTTGCTTTGAGTTCGCTCACCTTCTTGCCACTCTTGGCAAGGAGAGTCAAGAACAATGCCACACCCACGAGTGCATCACGTCCGTAATGCAACTCAGGATATATCACACCACCATTGCCTTCGCCGCCAATCACGGCACCGGTGCGACGCATCTCGGTAGTAACGTTGACCTCACCCACGGCGGCGGCAGTGTAGGTGCAGCCATGCGAGCGGGTAACATCGCGCAGAGCGCGTGACGACGAGAGATTGGAAACAGTAGAGCCTGGTGTGTGGCTAAGCACATAGTCGGCCACAGCCACAAGGGTGTATTCCTCGACAAAGAATTCTCCATTTTCCATCACGATAGCCAGACGGTCAACATCGGGGTCGACGACAAAGCCCACATCGGCCTTGCCCTGGCGCATGAACTCCTGAATAGCTGTGAGATTCTCGGGGATGGGCTCGGGAGTGTGTCCAAAGTTTCCTGTAGGATCACAGAAAAGCTTGACAATATTCTCTTTTTTCACACCCAGAGCTTCGAGCATTTGAGGTATCGCCACTCCTCCCACCGAGTTCACGGCATCGACAGCGACAGTGAAGTTGGCTTTCTTGATAGCCTCCACATCAACCAGCTCGAGTTCTTTAACCGCATTGATGTGACGACGCAGGTAGGTATAATTCTTCTGCTCACGACCTAAATTGTCGACTGGCGCATAGTCAAAATCTTCGTTCTCGGCAATGCGCAGCACTTCTTTCCCTTGAGCATCGTCAAGGAACTCGCCATTCTCGTTGAGCAATTTGAGAGCATTCCACTGCTTGGGATTGTGTGATGCGGTTATGATGATGCCACCACAAGCTTTCTCCCACACTACAGCGAGTTCGGTAGTTGGAGTGGTTGCAAGACCAATGTTGACCACATCAAAGCCCATTCCAGTGAGCGTGCCCACAACAATGTTGAGTACCATACGCCCCGAAAGACGTGCGTCGCGACCAACGACAATCACATTGGAATCGCTCCCAGAGTTGCGTCTAATGAAGGTGGCATAGGCAGTAGTGAACTTGACGATATCAAGAGGAGAAAGGCCTTCGCCAGCCTTACCGCCAATGGTGCCGCGAATGCCCGAAATTGATTTTATTAATGACATATCTGTTTAGATTTTATTACGGAAATATCTTATGTGATAAAGATAGGGTTGCACATTAGAGATCTCGGCCGAGAGGCCATACTGCGACTTGATAATCACGTTGACTTCGCTTTCCACGCCCACAAAAGAGAGTGGGAGCTGAATGCCATAACCCCATTGCGAGGAAGTAGACAGAGTGTAGTCGCCATACTGGAAATAGGTCGAAGAGAAGCTCATGTCGTCCTCGTTGCCATCGCCATACCAAGTATCATAATAATACCAATAAATAAGATTGTAACGCATATATCGGAAGTAGATCTTCTCAGATGGCTTGGCTTTGTCGGTTTTACGGTCGGAAGCCCTGATCACCTGCATATACACATTTCCTTCTTTATCGATACGATAGAAAGGAGCATCCTCTCCGGTCTCAAAGACGGTGTCGCTTGGAATCTCGTTGACAACTCGGCAGTTGGCCAAGTAGGCATTGGTAGCTTGGCGCTCCCTGTTGAGAAAGTCGGCATAGCTCTTCTTATCACTGCACGATGTGGCCATCAGCATCGCAACAGCCAGAATCGCAAATACAAAGATTGTTTTAATTCTCATATTAAATAGTTATATCGTTTTTAATTTGTTCTACAATTTTGTGAAACAGTTCCACCGCCTCCTGCATACTGCCATAGAACTCGCCAGCTGCGGCATTTTTGTGACCACCGCCATTGAAAAACTTGGCACAGATGCTATTGACCGCAAACTCGCCCTCGCTGCGCATCGACACCTTGATGTACTTGCTGTCCTCGCGCATGAAAGTGGACCAGAAAACTCCATCCACCGACAGTGGCTTGTTCACCAGTCTCTCGGTGTCGCCAGTGCGGTAGTTGAACTGCTTCAAGTCATCCTGATCGAGTGTGATTAGGGCAATTGAGTCATCGATGATGGTCATCTTGTTGAGGATGGCGTAGCTTTGCAGCTTGAGGCTGTTGAGAGAGACAGTGTCCATCGCCTGCTTATAAAGGTAAGGCTTGTCGATGCCATACTCCATGAGCTTCGCCATCACCTCATACACATCGGGGTAGGAAGAACTGAACGAGAGGTTGCCAGTATCGGTCATTATACCAACAAAAAGACATGAGGCAATGGCCTTGTCGAACCACTGTAGCCATCCAGCCTCGGCAGCCAACCTGTAGACCAGCTCACATGTGGATGACATGAGGGGATGGGAGAACATCACATCGAAACAGTTCTTAGGGTCACGATGATGGTCGATAAGGACCTTTTTGGCATTGCTTGCCTCCAAGAGAGGCTGCATGCGGTCAACTCTATCAAATGAATTATAGTCGAGCGATAGAATGAGCTGGGTATTACGCAGGATATTAGATGCCTTGGTCTCGCACATTGTGAAGGTGAAAAACTCATTGCCCGAAGCAATGAACTCCAACGAGGCCGGCAACTGGTCGGGAATTATTACAACAGCATTTTTCCCCATGTTGCTCAGCAGCCTGCCCATGGCAAGGCTTGAGCCGATGGCATCTCCATCGGCCTTCTTGTGGCAAGTGACAACAATGCGGTTCACACTTGCCAATATCGACTTAAAGGCGGCAAGTGAACTGGTGTCTATTATTCTCTTTATCATACTACCTTCTCGGTTTTAAGTTACAAAGGTAGGAATAAATTTCATATATTGGCATTATGTTAGGTTTTTTTTAGAGTTATAAAATTGCATTAGAAGAAAGACATGATTATCTTTGCACATTGAAATCTAAAATTTAATACAAAATGAAACTTAAAAGAGCATCTGTTTTCTTGATTTCGGCTTTGCTGCTATGTTTCATGGCCCAAGCCCAGATTCTTAATCCTGTGAAATGGACTAAGAGTATAAAAATGATTGATGAAACTAATGGAGAGATAACCTTCACTGCCAAAATCAGCAGCGGATGGCACATGTATTCCTTCGACAGCCCCTCAGACGGTCCAGAGCCCTTGAGCGTGAAATGGACAACCACCCAGGGTGTCAAACTCGTGGGAAGCCTAAAGCCGAACAAGTCACCCCAGACCATCGACGACAAGACCTTTGAGATGAAATTGAGGCAATGGGAAGGAAGTGTGACATTGACACAAAAATTCACGACAACAGCCCCAAAATATAAAATCAGCGGACAAATCACGTTCATGAGCTGTAACGACCAGACGTGTACCCCACCCTCGCATGAGTCATTCGACTTCTCGGGCGATGTGCCCCAAAAGGGAGAGACCGTTGATGAGACCGCGGCCCAAGAGGAAACTCCACTGGCCGCCGACAGCGCGGCAGTTAACACAAACGCTGCCGACACAGCCAAAACGGCGCCTGACTCATTGACAGCTTCGACCTCGCCCAAAGGCTTGTGGGCTCCTGTGGCATTCACCGATGCTGCCGCTTCGGGTACCGAGAACAGCCGCGGTTCGCTTTGGATACTGTTCTGGGCATGTTTCTTAGGTGGCCTTCTCGCCTTGCTCACCCCATGCGTGTGGCCCATCATCCCGTTGACGGTGAGCTTCTTCCTCAAGAAAGGCAACAGCAAGACAAAATCCATCACCTCGGCGGTCACCTATGGATTGTCGATTATAGTGATATATGTCCTGCTTGGTATCATCGTTACAGCCATCTTTGGTGCCAACGGTCTCAACGCCCTCGCCACCAATGCTGTGTGCAATATTATCTTCTTCTTGCTCCTCGTGTTGTTTGCCATTTCATTCTTAGGCGCGTTTGAAATCAAGCTTCCCGACTCATGGTCAAGCAAGATGGACAGCAAAGCCGAGAAGACTACTGGCTTGTTGAGCATCTTCTTCATGGCATTCACCCTGGTGATTGTGTCATTCTCTTGTACTGGTCCTATCATTGGCACGCTCCTCGTTGAAACCGCCAGCAGCGGCAGCTTGGTAGGCCCCATATTGGGCATGTTTGCCTTTGCACTTGCCTTGGCAATCCCCTTCACATTGTTTGCTCTCTTCCCCTCGGTGCTCAAAAAATTGCCCAAGTCGGGAAGCTGGCTCAACACAGTAAAAGTAGTGTTGGGATTCTTAGAACTTGCTCTGTCGCTAAAATTCTTGTCGGTAGCCGACTTAGCCTACGGATGGCACATCCTCGACCGCGAGACATTCCTGTCGCTGTGGATAGCAATCTTCTTCCTCCTGGGAGTTTATCTGTTGGGAATGTTGTGGCTCAAGGGAGATGGCGAGAAGAAGCCCATCGGTGTGGTTAGATTGATGCTTGCCATCATCAGCCTCGCCTTTACGGCCTATCTCCTTCCCGGTCTGTGGGGAGCACCATTGAGAGTGACAAGCGCCTTTGTTCCCCCATTGTACACACAAGACTACACCACCAATCCCGAGGAGCTGAAAGAATGGGACGACTTCGAGAAGGGAATGGCTTATGCCGAGAAAACCGGCAAGCCAGTGTTCTTGGAGTTCTCAGGTTTTGGCTGCGTGAACTGCCGTAAGATGGAGACTGCGGTAATGGATGTTGATGAAGTGAAACGAAACCTTCAGGACAACTTTGTCCACATCAGACTCATGGTCGACGACAAGGCCGAGCTCGAGAAGCCTCTCACCGTTGAGCGCAATGGAAAGAAAGTAACACTCACCACAGTGGGCGACAAGTGGAGCTACCTGCAAGAAGTAAAATTCAACTCCAATTCTCAACCTTATTATACAGTACTCAACTCTAAGGGTGAATTGATGTCGGGACCCTTTGTTTACAAAGAAGACATCCCCGGATTCCTTGATTTCTTGAATCGCGGAAAGAAAAAATATGGAGAGAAAAAATAACCGAGAACAAAAACTTGAAGCCTTTGGCAAACTTCTTGATGTGATTGACACATTGCGCGAGCAGTGTCCGTGGGACTCGGTGCAGACCAACGAGAGCATGCGTCCCAACACCATTGAGGAAGCCATGGAACTCGCCGAAGCATTGCTTGGTGACAGCCCCGAGACCATAAAGAAAGAGCTCGGAGACGTGCTGCTTCATGTGCTACTCTATGCGCGCATTGGCGAGGAAGACGGAGTGTATGACATCGCCGAGGTGTGCAACGCACTGCGAGAGAAGCTCATTTACCGTCATCCTCACATCTATGGCAACGACAAGGTAAACGGTGTGAAAGAACTGCTCGAGCACTGGGAAGTCATCAAGATGAAGGAGAAAGGAGGCAACAAGACAGTTTTAGGAGGAGTCCCAAAAACTCTGCCCTCACTCATCAAAGCCGAGAGAGTTCAAGAAAAAGCCGCCAATGTGGGCTTTGACTGGGAGAACAAAGAAGATGTCTGGGAGAAAGTCAAAGAGGAACTCAATGAGGTTGAGACCGAGCTCAAGGCAGGAAATGAGGTGAATATAGAGAAGGAGTTTGGTGACCTTTTCTTCTCGATGGTCAACGCCGCCCGCCTTTATGGCGTGAGACCCGACAATGCCCTCGAAAAGACCAACCTGAAATTCATTGCCCGATTCAATTATATAGAATCTCAAGCCAAGTCGCAAGGCAAGCGACTGAACGAGATGACACTCGCACAAATGGACGAATTGTGGAACCAGGCTAAAAAACTAAAATTAGGCGAATGAAAGTTTGTATAACCGAGAAACCCAGCGTAGCGAGAGACATAGCACGGTTGATAGGTGCCAACGACCGCCACGAAGGCTATTATGAGGGCAACGGCTACCAGGTGACATGGACTTTCGGTCACCTGTGCTGCCTTAAAGAGCCCAACGATTATACCGACCTGTGGAAACGCTGGAGCTTGGCTTCGCTTCCCATGATTCCCCCACGGTTTGGAATAAAACTGATTGAGGATTCTGGAATCAAAAAACAATTCAAGGTTATAGAAACCCTTATCGCCGGTGCCGACGAAGTGATAAACTGCGGTGATGCCGGGCAAGAAGGAGAGCTCATCCAGCGATGGGTTTATCAGAAAGCTCGCTGCAACAAGCCGGTTAAACGCCTGTGGATTTCCTCGCTCACCGACGAGAGCATCAACGAGGGCTTCCAGCACCTGCAAGATGCCTCCAATTTCGACAACCTGTATTATGCCGGACTCTCACGTGCCATCGGCGACTGGATTTTGGGCATGAATGCTACTCGACTCTACACGCTCAAATATCGCGACTCGTCGTCGCGCAATGTATTGTCGATAGGACGCGTGCAGACCCCCACCCTCGCTTTGATAGTCTCACGGCAGCGGGAGATTGAAAACTTTGTCCCCGAAGACTACTGGGAGATAAAAACCAAGTACCGCGACACTATTTTCAATTCCACAAAAGGTAAATTCAAAACCGAAGCGGCTGCAAGTGAGATTATCGAGAACATCAAGGAATTTACTTTGACAGTGACATCGGTGGGCAAGAAAAAAGGCAAGGAATCGCCTCCCCGTCTTTTCGACCTCACCAGTCTTCAAGTAGAGTGTAACAAAAAGTTCTCTTATAGCGCCGACGAGACCCTGCGGCTCATCCAGTCGCTCTATGAGAAGAAAGTCACCACCTATCCCCGTGTCGACACTACCTATCTGAGTGATGACATCTACCCCAAGATTCCTGGCATAATGGAAGCGATGAAACCATATACCGCGCTCACTCAGCCACTGCTTGGCGGCAAGCTTCCAAAGAGCAAGAAGGTGTTTGACAACAGTAAGGTCACCGACCATCATGCCATAATTCCCACCAATGTGGATCCATCGAGTGTGTTCCTCACCCGAGAGGAGAAATTTGTATATGACCTCATCGCCAAGCGATTTATCGCCGCGTTCTACCCCGACTGCGAATTCTCGACCACTACAGTGATGGCCAAGATCAACGAATATGACTTCAAAGCCACAGGAAAAGAGATACTCAAAGAAGGCTGGAGAGTGATCTACAACAAAGACAAGGCCAGCGATGGCGATGAGAAAGAAGAAGAAGGCAATGCCATCATGCCAGCATTTGTCGAGGGCGAAAGTGGTCCTCATCAGCCCTCATTGCTCAAAAAGACCACTCAACCACCCAAATATTATACCGAGGGCACCCTGCTCAGGGCCATGGAGACCGCCGGCAAGTTTGTCGACGACGATGAGTTGCGCGATGCCATGAAAGAGAATGGCATTGGCCGCCCCTCTACTCGAGCCGCTATCATCGAGACACTGCACAAGCGCCATTACATCGCAAAGCAGCGCAAGAGCCTGATTGCCACAGCCGCAGGCATCCAGCTCATCGACACCATCAAGGAGGAGTTGCTCAAGTCGGCAAAACTCACAGGATTGTGGGAGAACAAGTTGCGCAAGATTGAACGTGGTGAATTCAGCGCACAGCAGTTTATTGACGAACTGAAAGCTCTTGTCAACGAAATTGTGCTGAATGTGCTGCGTGACAACTCCAACACCATGATACAAGTCGTGAACGACAAGCCCAAAACTGCATCGAAAGAAAAAGGCGAGAAGAAGCCCCGCAAGCCACGCCTCAAGTCGATTGATGAGATTTCATGCCCCGCGTGTGGCAAAGGACATATCATCAAGGGACGCACAGCCTACGGCTGCAGCGAGTTCCGAAATGGATGCGACATGAGATTGCCTTTCGAGAGCTATCCTGCCGACCTCACTCCGGCAAAGCTCAACAACATGATTAAGAAAGCCTATAAGAAATGAACGACCTCTGGCAATATATTGTCGTTGGCATTGTTGTGGCTATAGCCTTTCTTTTAGCCGCAAGAAGCGTTTACAGGGCTATGACTCACAAGAAATCGGCTCTCGTTTCCTGCGACAGCTGCAAACTCAAAGATGCCTGCACCAAGAAAGGACAATCATCTAAAGACTGCCAAGAGATTCAAAAAGAAAAGGAATAAACACAAAAGCGAGGAGCAAGTGCCATCAATCACTCATGATGGTAAGGCTCATTGCGCAAGATGGTCATTGCCCGATAGAGCTGCTCGGTAAAGATTAGACGTATCATTTCATGGGAGAAGGTCATCGACGAGAGAGAAATTTTCTCATTGGCACGGGCATATACTTCGGGAGAGAAGCCATAGGGACCGCCAACCACAAACACCAGCCTGCGCTGGATAGTGCTCATTTTCTTCTCGATATATTTCGCAAACTCCATCGACGTGTACTGCTTGCCATGCTCATCAAGCAGCGACACATAGTCGCTGTTGTCAATAGCCGAGAGGATGTTACTGCCCTCGACGGTCTTCTGCTGCTCTTGAGTGAGTTTCTTGGTGTTCTTGGCATCGGCAATGTACTGAATTTCAAAGGGTACATAGTGCTTGAGCCGTGAAGTGTAGTCCTCGATGCCCTTGCTCAGATAGCCTCCCGCCATCTTTCCCACTACTGCCAGAACAATTTTCATAATTTAGATTTATACAAAGAATTTGATGCCGCCAGGGTGGCATGTAACTGTCATATCGGAAATCATCGACATGGGTTCGCCGTCAATGTGGTAGACCCGTGGTAAAGCCGCATGAATCTTGACCTGACTGGCTCTATAGGTATCGACGTGACGATTCTTGTCGACCGTCTTGGTAAAGAGGCTACCGCCCACAATGGCGCTCTCAAGTGGGCTGAATGGCTTGATGATTGTCACGTCGAGCAAGCCATCCTGCAAGCTGGCATGAGGCGCGATAAAGGCGTTATTGCCATATTGAGAGGCATTGGCACAAGTTATCACAAACACATCCTCCTCTATCACCTTACCTTCAATTTCGATGACGCAATGTATGGGTTTATATCGAGCATAGACCTGAAAGGCTGTTTTCACATAGTTCAATGCGCCACGCTTGGTGCGCTGAGCATAACGGTCGGCAATATCAGCATCAAACCCCATTCCTGCCGTGCACACAAAAGTGTCATCGTTAAGAGTGCAATAGTCACACACCTCCACATTGTCGCGATTGATAACTTCGATGGCTCGGCGCATGTTCATGGGAATCTCAAGATGTCGAGCAAGGCCGTTGCCTGAACCACAAGGAATGATTGCAAGTGCCACATCGGTATCTTTGAGTGCTGTGGCGGCACCGTTCACCGTGCCATCACCTCCCACAGCTATCACGCCATAGAAGCCCTGCTCCACAGCCCTCGACGCCAGGTCGCTCACCCGCAACTCGCGAGTGACAACAGCAACTTCCACATCAAAGCGACTGTGATCGATGACCTCATCTAAGAGTTGTGGAAATCGCTCCTTCCTGCTGTTGCCAGAGTAAGGATTGACGATTGCCATCAGTTTCTTGCGGTTTTCCATATTGCAAAGATACAACATTAACACAAAACTGACAAATAAACAACAAAGAAAGAGATAAGTAGTGACTCATCAATTCGGGGCCACACTCTCACTATCGCGTTGACATAGGGAAAGAAAAAACCACGGCAACTCTGCTCAGAGTCACCGTGGCTAATTTTTCTAAAGCGAAGAAGATGATTATTTCTTCTTGCGGTTGCCGTAACGGCTCAAGAACTTATCAACACGACCAGCGGTGTCGACGAGTTTCTGCTTGCCAGTGAAGAAGGGGTGAGAAGAGCTTGTGATCTCAAGCTTCACCAGAGGATAGGTCTTGCCATCAATGTCTATAGTCTCCTTGGTGTTGACAGTAGAACGAGTGATGAACACCTCTTCATTGGACATGTCCTTGAATGCAACTTCGCGATAGTTGTCAGGATGAATACCTTGTTTCATTTTAAATATATATTTAATATGTTATACAATAGCGGTGCTGGTAAGGCACCTCAAAATTGTAATGGCGCGCAAAGGTACAAACTTTTCTTGAAACAGCAAAATTTTCTTCAAAATTGTGTTCAACATTCTTCGATTTATAAAAAAATGTGGCTATCTTTGCAAAACCAATGCTTTTGAGCCGAGACATAAGCATCGCGATCAGGTTGTTTCTATTATTATTGATAGTGACAACAGTGTCGTCGTGCAATCTTGGAAACATGAGTAATGACATCATTGCCGAGAACAGCAGCTACACCGTCACCAACGACAGCGTGACCATGGGCCGTTACACAGCCTATGCCACCGACGACAGGAACATAATCACCAATTACCGATCCTCGTCAATCGACAAAATCCCCAACATTCTCAAATTCAGGCTGACGGTAGGTTCTCGCGACATCGAGCTGCTTCCCGCACAATATCACTATATCGACCTTGACAATGCCGAAGACAGCATACAGGTGAAAGCATTTGTGCCCGACTCTGTCAAGAAGAAATCGAGCCACAACTGCCCTGTTCCAAGCTCACTGAAATTGTGCATCGACATGAGTGAGGTGAAAAAATCGTTCAAAGAACGCAACTACTTTGTCACTCCCTCTCGTGACACCATCTATGCCCAAGATTTCAACGACGCCTTGTTAGAGCTTCACTTCATCATTGGCGAACCCGCTATATCTTTCAAAACAAGAATCAACAACGACTGGAAAGACAACAACATGTGCAATGTGTCGCTCGACCTCAAGACCATCCTTTCTCATCAATTCCGCACTTACAACAACTGGACATTGAAGGATGAAACCATTTTCGACACACTTCCACAGTACACATCAAAGCAACCCATTCTCAATGCTCTCTACAACATGTCGTTAGAGCAAATCATGGCCGAAGACTCAAACCAGTACTCTTCGCTGATAGCCGGAGAATGTTATTTCATAGCTTTATCGCTTGCCTATCTTCAGCCCAAAGAGTCCATGGAGAAACTTCGTGCCATGGTGGGGCAGGATGGTATCATCAACACCGAGTTCGGGACCAAGACCTACGCATCACTCAACAACGACTTGATGTGGGCTCATGCCGCATGGAGCGTTTATTGCTCTACCGGCAACAAAGAATGGCTCAAATACTCTTATGAGGTGATCCTGAAAAACATTGAGCAGGCCAAAAAGCTCACACGGAGTGCCGTAAACAGTCTCTACAACTCGATGTGTCCCTACCTGTCGAGCTACACGTCGCAATACTATCCATCGTGGATGTCACCGAGCGATGCCTATGAGAGCACGCCCCTTGTGGGAAACATAATCATGGAACACGGCTACCGAATTTTAGGGCAGATTGCCGACGAATTTGAGATGGACATTGACTATGACACCGAGGCCGACCGCATAAAAGACGCCATCAACCATCGACTGTGGAGCGAGGCAAAGAAAAGCTACACACAGTACTTGTACGGCGGTGTCACACCAGTGATGTCTCCCGTTATCGACAACATGGGACAAGCCCTCAGTGTATTGTGGGACATTGCCGACGATGACCGTGCCGAACGCCTTATCAAGGAGACTCCGATAACCAATTATGGCGTTCCACTCCTCTACCCTTCCAGAGTTAATACCGGCACCGGCCTCAACAATACCGTGATTCCCATGGTGCAGGCCATCTGGAACTTAGCAGCAGCAAAGACCGACAACATGAGCATGCTGCGTCGAGGCATGGGAGCACTGATTTTCCAGCAGGCATTGAGTGCTTCATGTGCAACCAGTTGCGACGCGACTACCGGCAACCTGCTCACCGGCAACAACCCCCGCGGCAACGCCGCTGGCAACATAGCAATGGTTCTTAGGGTCATAGCAGGGTTGAATTTCCTGCCCAATGGCATAGAGATGAACCCGAGAGTGCCCGTGTGCTTCGACGGCAACAAGACAATAAAAAATCTCAAATACCGAGATGCCAACCTTACCATCACAATCAAGGGTACAGGCGACGATTGGAGCAAGATAACTCTTGACGGCAAGGAACTGGACTATAACTTCATTGACGGCTCTTTGAAAGGTGAACACAAAATCGTGATAACTATGAACGGGAAGTATGCCGGTTCAGGAAAAGTCACCGAAGCACAGACCATCCCCCTCCTTCCTGAAGAACCACAATGGAAATGGGACGGCTATTATGGCACAAACTACAGCTACAGCAACGCACTTGGTTACAAAATCTTAATCAATGGCGAGCCCACCTATCCAATGCGTGACTCGGTGTTAGGAACCCGTGACACTGTCACCTACAGGAACTACAGCATCGTAGCCATCAACAAATATGGCCAAAGCTTCATCTCCCGCCCACATTATATCACGACTATCGCACAGATATACAAATTAGGGAATCGCACTTCACAAAGCTCACTGCCTGTAGATTTGCCCAGATCCTTTGAGCATAGTCTTTATGAAATCCCTAACGACTCGTCATGGATTTCTATTCCTGTCCACACTCAGGAGGCGGGAGACTACATCCTTGATGTGATGTACTCCAACGGCAATGGTGCACCATCGTTGTGGTCACCTTGCGACATGCTTGAGTGCTCGGCCAACGGTCATGATCAAGGAGTTGTAATCACACCTCCGTTGGGCATGAATCAGTGGTGTGGGCTTCAATACAGCAGCCACCTGCTTGTGAGGCTCTTGAAAGGCAACAACACCATCAAGCTGCGACGCATCAGGCCAGGAGGAGTTATAGGAGACGACTATCTGCTGCTTGAACACATGAGGCTGATAAAATCATAGCCCACTGAGCCGGCATCACAGTTTTATTCTATTATTGTCTCCTCTTCAGAGTAAAAGTTATCCCCTTCTCATTAATCTGGTAATGAAAAGGGGATTATGTGTAACGTTTTCAGTTTCCTGTCTCTATTGCTCATTATTGGCAGCAGAGTCGGCTTCTAATTCAGCCTTGCGTGCTGCCACCTCACGGTCAATTTGTGCAATAGTTGCACGCAGCTTGTTTCTGAGCTTATCAAAGACGCTCCTGTCGATAGCCACACAATGCTCGAAACGCTTCTCGTAGAGGCTGATTTGCTCGGTATTTCCCTTGAGAGTCTTTTCAAGCTCCTCGTAGGTAATTTTCTTGTCAATATAGTCCTGGGCAGCTTTTCTTGCCGAGCTGTCGGTAATCTTATAGAGCACAAAGTTGGGAGAGTTCAATTTGTCAAGCTCCTCATACAATGGTTCATTCCCTTCGACCGAAGTCACATCGTCGCCTGTTGTGATCACCGCACCAGCACCGTTGCTGTCGTCGGGAGGAACAACCATTCCATCATCACCTTCACAGGCCTCGGAATTTCCATTGTCGGCCATATAGCGATGCATCTTCTCAAAATCCGAAAACAAAGGATAGAAGCGGGTGGTAGAGTAAGTCTCAAAGGCTTTGTCATAGGCAACGTCGTCCTCATCGGCCTCGATAAAGCTCACTTTAGGCTCATCGCCCTGCATGTCAACATAAATGTACTTTGGACCTCGGTTGCATGATGCCGTAGCTATCATGACTAATAAGGCCAACATTAATAGGAAATTGTATTTTTTCATAAGTTAAAGTCTTAAAAAACAATGTGCAAATATATAATTTATTTTCTATTTTTAAAAGCAAACAATGATATAAGTTCAAAAAACATGCCAAAAATAACAATATTAGCGTTTTTTATACACTTTGTTAAGATATTCAGGCCGCAGCTGGTTGACAAACCTCTCATGAATGATAACCGAAGCCATTGACCCCCTGTTTATTGCCTCGAGTGTTATTCTCTCGAGAGAATCGGCAAGCAGGCTGTCTTGAGCGAGGAACTGCTTTTCAGTGTTCACATCGATGACCGAATCGGGCGAGACACTGCTCAGATATTTCTTGAACACGTCGTTTTTAGCAGCCAGAAGTCTATTCCTCTGCTTGAGAAACGAGAGATACTCATGGTTAAGATTGCCTGCTGTAACAACTGTTGAGTTTGGTGAAATACTTATCACAGTCTCACCTTTCTCAAGCACGAAATAAAATGGGGTGCTATCGTTGCTGAACTTGAGGAATGCCACCTGTGGCGACTCGATTTGTCCCTCAAACAAGAATACCCCTTTAGACTTGTCGAGAGCAACAGTCGACACATGATACAGCCCACTGTATTCATCTTGCAACAAGAACAGTGACACACTGTCGGTACCCAAACTCTTGTCGATGCTGCAAGAGATTTTATAGTAAGAGTCGTTCAGGCTTTCAACACAACTTGTGAACATTGAAACTGCCACAAACGTCAATATAGACCACAATAAATATTTCATTTCTCAAAAAAACGTATTTTACTAAAACTACTTATCAAGATGCACATCCAGTTGTGGGAACGGGAAGTGCAAGCCATTCAACGGCAGCTGCTTGTAAATCTCCTCGTTGATGCCATAGAAGGCAGGCCAGTAGTTGGCATGCTGGCACCAGGCTCTCACAACGAGAGTCACAGCACTGTCGTCAAGTTTCTCAAGCGAGACGCTGGGTGTGTAACTCACCTTCGGCATCATTTCATCAATCTCGTGACGCTTCTCCTCTCGCCACTCAGATGCTTTGGCCTGCAACTCTTTGTGACGGCGCAACCATTTCTTGAACCACGAGCCACCCTCATGTTGTTCATCGTTGTCTTCTTCTTTCTTCTCTTGATGCTGCTTGTGATCGTTCTCGGTTCCAGGCTTGAGAATCAATTCATTGCTGTCGATAATCTTCAATATTGTCTCTCTTGCCTTGTCGATATCATCTCCATAGCTGATGCTCACTCTCCACTCGAGCCTGCGCGCGTGTTCCCGCGAATAATTGTTGATAATTCCTGTCGAGAGTCCACCATTGGGAATTATTATCGATTCATTATTGTAGGTGGTGATGATAGTGTGGAAAATCTGAATTTCCTTTACAGTACCTTGGTGTGTTTCAAACACAATATAGTCGCCCACCTTATAGGGTTTCAGAAGCAAGATGAGCACACCTCCGGCAAAGTTCTGCAATGTCCCGCTAAACGCCATTCCCACAGCGATACCTGCCGAAGCGAAGATTGCGATGAAAGAGCTTGTTTCAATACCCAGGATGCTGATAACAATGATGGCAAGTATAAAGAAGAATGTTATCTTGAACAAGCTCAGCAGGAACGTTGTGAGCGAACGGTCAACATTACGGCTCAACATGATAGTGCGCAGCAAGTTGTGACCTTTCACGATGAGGAAACGACCCACGATGAAAACCAGAACAGCGGCAAGAATGCTCAAGGCGAGCGACACTCCCGTGTCGGTGAGACGATTAATGACCTCGGTCCAATCGAAGTTCTTGATGTTCTCATGTAATTTCTCGGGGGTGAGATTTGCTATAGAATCGGGCATTGCCGAGAACTTCTTTGTGACGTTCTTTAACGAGTCGGCTACCGCGGCGGTATTAGCTTGTAAAAAAATAGCTGATAGAGACATAATATTATATTATTTCAGACTACAAAATTAGCACTTTCCTGAAAACTGACGAACAAAGAAGGCAAAATTTATCTAAAAATATTAAAACCATGGCAACAATATCACACAAGGTGCTTAACTTTGCCGCAATAAGATTAAATCGCATGAAACGCATTGCATATATCATAATGATGCTCACACTTGCCTTTACCTCGTCGGGGCAGGCGATTCAGTCTATCAATGAGCAGAACATGAGATTTGAGAAAGGCGTCAAGCCCGACCCCATAAAAGTGAAACCTCCCGTCGACAACACTATACCCATAGACACCAACACCGTGTATTACTCACTTGTCGACTCGGCACAGCACTATATCGATGGCGAGCTGTGGACAAAGGCCGAGTTGTTCCTGCTTGAGGCCATAAGGAGCGAGCCCAACAATCCCAACAACTCGCTACTGCTCTCCAACATTGCCACCATTCAGCGACGACAAGGACGTTATCAAGAAGCTATAAGAAACTATTCTATGGCAATAGACCTCACTCCCAATGCCGTCACCTTGCTCCACAACCGTGCCGCAGTATATGTACTTGTCGACAGCCTTGCTTTGGCCCAGGCCGACTATGAGCGCATCATGCTCATTGACGACCATGATGTGGAGTCGCGGTACACCCACGGCATGATAGCACTCAACACCGGCCATCCTGAGACTGCCGAACACGACTTTGAAGACATTTTGCGCATCAACCCAAACTCCGGACTGGCTAAGCAGGGCCAAGGGTTCCTTTACAAGCATGCAGGCAATTACACTAAAGCCATAGAGTGTTTCGGCGAAGTGATAAGAGTGAGGCCCAGTGCCACGCTGCTTGCCAACCGTGCCGACTGCTACCTTGCCACCAAACAGCTGAACGAGGCCTCTCTCGACATTGCCAGCGCTCTTGAGCTCGACCCCGACGACCCGTTCATCTATGTACTCAGGGCTAAGCTCAACAAGCTGCGTTACAACCGCAACGACATGGAGCGCGACATCAGGCTTGCTGTGGCTCACGGCTTGAGTGAGGATGATGTGAAGCAACTTATTGACGAATAATCTTTCATAAAACGACATCAATCTCGGTCGTTATATCAAACAACATCATCATGATAACAACCACAACAAAAACATTAATGTTGTGCGAGTTGTTATCATGATGTTTCTGTTGTTTGATTTAACTTCGACTGAGTCCAAAAAGAGATGACTCAATGCATTCACTGCATCGAGTCACCATAGTAAAACGAGTATATGAAATGAAAAAAATGTGTGTTGTGTATTTAATTATATATATCGTTTTGTTTATTTAATTTTTATTTTATCAGGCATTTGCCAGTCATGTCGGCAGGCTGCTCAAGACCCATGATGTGAAGTATCGACGGAGCCACATCGGCAAGGCGTCCGCAGTCAACTTGAGCGGTCTTGTTGTCGCTCACATACACGCAAGGCACTGGATTGAGCGAGTGGGCTGTGTTGGGGGTGCCGTCCTCGTTGATAGCATTGTCGCAGTTGCCATGGTCGGCGATGATAATCACCTCATAGTCGGCAGCACGAGCAGCCTCGACGGTTTCACGCACACACTGGTCGATAGTCTCTACAGCCTTGACGATAGCTGGATAAACGCCAGTGTGTCCCACCATGTCGCCGTTGGCATAGTTCACAACGATGAAGTCATACTTCTTCTCACCTATTGCCTCAACAAGTTTGTCTTTAACCTCATAGGCGCTCATCTCGGGCTTGAGGTCGTAGGTCGCAACCTTGGGCGATGGCACAAGGATGCGGTCCTCACCCTCAAAGGGAGCCTCACGTCCACCATTAAAGAAAAAGGTGACATGAGCATATTTCTCAGTCTCGGCAATGTGTAACTGCTTCTTGCCTTGTGCCGAGAGATACTCGGCGAGGGTGTTCTCCACATTCTCCTTCTTGAAGAGGATGTGCACGCCTGTGAACGAGGCGTCATAGGGTGTCATGCAGTAGTACTGCAGCCCAGGGATAGTTGTCATACCCTGATCGGGCATGTCCTGCTGAGTGAGCACTATGGTGAGCTCCTTGGCACGGTCGTTGCGGTAGTTGAAGAAAATCACGACATCGCCTTCCTTGATGCGACCATCAACAGTGGTGTTCACGATGGGCTTGATAAACTCGTCGGTAACACCCTCGTCATAGCTCTCCTGGATGGCTTGCACCATGTTGTCGCTCTTGCGACCCACGCCATGCACCAGCTGTTCGTAGGCAAGCTTGATGCGGTCCCAGCGCTTGTCGCGGTCCATGGCATAGTAGCGTCCAGTGACGGTTGCCACCACGCCGGCGCTCTGAGCGCAATGCTCCTCGAGCTGTGCCACAAATCCCTTACCGCTCTCGGGGTCGGTGTCGCGACCATCCATAAAGCAGTGTATATAAACCTGGTTCAACTCATAGTGCTTGGCTATGTCGCACAACGCAAACAGATGCTCCAGCGAGCTATGCACGCCACCATTGCTGGTGAGACCCATGAAGTGAATGGCCTTGCCACTCTCCTTGGCATGGGTGAAGGCGCTCACAACCTCAGGATTGCTCAATATCGACTTGTCGGCAATAGCTTTATTAATCTTGACGAGGTCTTGATAGACCACACGTCCACCGCCTATGTTAAGGTGACCAACCTCGCTGTTACCCATCTGTCCGTCGGGCAGCCCCACGTTCTCGCCGCAAGCCTGCAACTGGCTGTGTGGAAAATTTTCCAGCAAGTAGTCCCAATAAGGGGTGGGAGTTGAAGAAATGACATCACTCTTGGTGTGATTGCCAATTCCCCACCCATCAAGAATCATCAGTAAAGCTCTTTTACTCATTTATTTAAGTCAATGTCTTATCTATAAAAACTTCATTGTGCAGCCCCCAAAAACATTTTGGGGACTGCAAATATACATTAAATATAGCGCATTACAAAACTAAAGTGCATTTTTTTCGCAACAAAATCACTTGAGAAGCACAATGAGAAGCACAAAATCACCAAGAGAAACATGCAACAACACGTCAAAAAAGCACATCAACCCGGTTAGGTGACGTGCATGACAACATCGACAAGCCCTTTTCATCAGGCTTGTCTATGTGCTGTCTTGAGGTGAGAAAGATGGCTCTAAATGAGTTTATTTCTTCTCGGGAGCGTCTTTCTTGGCGAGTTTATCGGTGAGGAAATCAACTGTTTTGTCAACAACCTGCTCCACCTTTGGGTCGAGCGAGTCGGGAGCTATCTTCTGTCCAATCTCGGTTGCTTTCTTCTTGATTTCCTCGGGGTTCTTGAGAATCTCACCTGCCTTGTCCTGGATAAAGTCTTTTGCTTGATCAATTAAATTCTCAGCCATGATAAAAAAAGATTAAATGGTTATTATCTGTTTTTGAGCTTTGCGTAAGTGTCGTCAACCACTTTAACAAGCTCTTTTTGAGTCTTACTTAGCTTTCCTCCCTTGTCGAGTTCATCAATCTGAGCCTTCAAATCAAGAAGTTTCTTCTCGGCTGCCCCATCAATTTGGGTACCTTTCGACGCGGTGATAAGTGCCACCAAGGCATCGTTATACTGTTTAACCAACTTGTCGACGTCGGTTTCGGGCGTTGCCTTCACCTTATGGGTTTCATTTTTATTGACGGTGCCAAGTTCCGGCTTTGAGCCATCGTTTTTGACCTCGCCCATAGGCTTGGCTTCTCCTACTGCCACGCCTTCCTTGACGGCCTTACCTTTGTTAGTGCCGACGGTGTCTTGAGCCTTAGTGCCAGCCTGACCCGAGGCATTGCTCGAACCACCGCAAGAAGTCGCAGCCAAGGCAAGTGTTATGAGTGATAAACAAAATAATTTCTTCATTTTATTAAATATTTTGATAGCTTCAATAAATTCCATAGCACAAAATGACGGAATGTGATTTTGCACATTGCAAAGATAATATATTTTTCGAAAAGCGCAAACTAAAAGCTGTCAAAAAACAAAAAACCGCGGCGAGTGTTGCTACTGCCACGGTTTTTGTTTTTTTCATCGTTGGGGAAGTGATGCTCACTTAGCGACATCCTTCTTGATGATACGACGCTCTTTGATGCGAGCCTTCTTACCGGTGAGACCACGCAGGTAATAAAGCTTAGCGCGACGAACGCGTCCGTACTTGTTGATAGCAATGCTATCGATGAAGGGGCTCTCCATTGGGAAGATGCGCTCTACGCCAATGCCGTCGCTAATCTTGCGAACTGTGAAACGCTTTTTAGTACCCTCGCCGTTGATTTTGATAACAACGCCACGGTACTGCTGAATACGCTCCTTGTTACCCTCTTTAATGCGGTAAGCTACTGTGATAGTGTCGCCAGGAAGAAAATCGGGCAACTCTTTGCCTGTAGCAAACGCTTGTTCTGCAACTTTAATTAAGTCCATTGTAAAAGAAATTTTAATAAATTAGGCATCGTCTCGGCAATAAAAATGAAAAACTTCGTTTCGCATTTTGTATTTCACTCAACTTGCACTAATTTTCTTTAATTTTTTGTATTAACTCTACGCAATATTCACAAGCCACTCTAATAGACTCACGCCTAAACTTCTTGCCAGAGATTGCGAAAAGCGGTGCAAAGGTACTACAAATTTCTTTCACGACAAAGAACTTTGCCTATTTTTTTAAGATTTTTCTTGGATAAAACTAATTAGTAGAGCTATTTATCATTCAAAAAGGGATTCAATGAACTCACTCACTGCTCCACCTCCACCATTTTTCTTGTACACAATGTGCGCTATTTCCTTTACTTGAGAGCAAGCAGAATCACGTTAATGGCAACCCATCTTTGATGTCAAATGCCTTGAACACCTCACTTTCGGGGCCCATATCTTATTAACGCTCAAGTGCCGCGGGGTATTCCCTGCGGCACTTGAATGGGTCTTATCTTAATATTTTATTCTTTTTAGTTTCCTAAAAGTATGTTGTAAATTACTGTAACGTCGGTGCTGGTGATATAGCCATCGCCGTCTACGTCGCATGTGTCAAGGAAGGTCTCATCGCCGTTGAGCAGATAATTGTAAATAC
>CAMVKS010000038.1 GCA_947167995.1 uncultured Prevotellaceae bacterium | reverse complement strand
TACTTGTCGAAATCGCCCAAAACTGATTTGTGGGGCTCATTGCGGAAAACAGGAGTCAACGACTGATTTCTCGAGAGCAGAAATCAGGAATCATAATCAGAGACGTTGTCGGGACCTAATCTCCCGACATCGTCTTGTTTTATTATTATAGGAAATTTTGTGATTTGGCAAGAAAGTGTTATCTTTGCGCTATAATCTACTAAGCTATTTCTATTTTAATCATGGATTTACTGAAATTAACCGAGGCCATCAGTGGATATGTATGGGGATGGCCAATGATAATACTGTTGTTGGGAACTCACATCTTCCTCACCTTCAGGCTTCGTGTGCCACAACGCAAGATTTTCACAGCCATCAAGCTCTCGGTCTCTAAAGATAAAGACTCAACAGGCGACGTGAGCCAGTTCGCAGCCCTTGCAACATCACTGGCGGCGACCATTGGAACCGGCAACATCATCGGTGTGGCTACGGCGGTATCGTTGGGTGGTCCTGGAGCAGTGCTGTGGTGCTGGCTCACAGGCATCTTTGGCATCGCCACCAAGTATAGCGAGGGCCTGCTTGCCATCAAGTATCGCGTCAAGACCAGCGACGGCAAGATGCTTGGCGGTCCCATGTACGCACTCGAGCGCGGCTTGGGCATGAAATGGCTGGCTGTGCTCTTCTGCATCTTCACGGCTATTGCAGCCTTCGGAATTGGCAACGGCGTGCAGGCCAACGCCATCAGCGAGAACTTCATCATGCTTCTCAACGACAACAGTGCTGTTGCAAGTGCCACCTCGTGGCTCAACAGTGCCATGAATTTCAATTTTGAGCCCAGGGCCTACATTAGCTTCGTCATGGGCATCGTGGTTATGACTCTCGTGGGAGTGGTAATCATTGGAGGCGTGAAAAGCATTGGTAGAATATGCTCGGCACTCGTGCCGTTCATGGCTTTGCTGTATGTGCTGGGCTGCCTTTACATCCTGTGCGTCAACAGCCAGTATGTGTGGGAAGCTGTGTGCATGATTTGCCGTGAAGCGTTCTCGATGAAAGCGGGAATAGGTGGTGCCGCCGGCACTGCAATCATGATGGGGGCGCGCTATGGAATCGCTCGCGGACTTTTCAGCAACGAGTCGGGTATGGGTTCGGCACCCATCGTCGCCGCTGCTGCCAAGACACGCAACTCGGTGCGTCAGGCATTGGTGAGCTCTACCGGCACCTTCTGGGACACCGTAGTGGTGTGCGCCATGACAGGACTGGTGCTCACCACCAGCATCATCGCCTACCCTGAGATAGACTTCCACGACGGTGGACTCCTCACCAAGAAAGCCTTTGGCATGATACCCTATGTGGGAACTCCCATTCTCACATTCGGCATCCTCACTTTCGCCTTCTCGACCATCTTGGGCTGGAGCTACTATGGCGAAAGGGCGATGGAATATCTCGCCGGAAAGAAAAGCATCATTTTCTACCGAATCGTCTGGCTGATTGTATGCTTTGTGGGATGTATCATAAGTCTTGACATTGTGTGGAACATCGCCGACATCATGAATGCCCTCATGGCACTGCCCAACCTCGTCTCGCTGTTGCTACTCTCGGGTGTGATAGCACGTGAGACCAAGCGATACCTCTGGAACCATAAATTAGACGATTTAGACCCGGAATTGTAGCATATACTCACATTAATGAGCACTATAGTCCGACACACAAAACAAAAAATCATTGTTAGAAAGAGTCTTCTTGGCATTTTATTGATGTGCTTAGTAGCAATGATTCCTGCAACTGCTGCGGGCCAAAGCAATGTTAAAGAGCGTGCTATTGCGTTCTTTGGAGACAACGTTGACCAATATGCAACCTCGCTTTCAATTCTTGCTGTGATGAACTATAAGCTTGGTAAGTATTCTGATGCTTTAACCTTGCAGCAGCAGGCAGTAAACCTTACAGGTGAAAACGGCATGAACATGACCATTCTGGGGTGCTTCTACCACAACGTGGGTGACGATGCTACAGCACTTGAGATTCTCACAAGAGCCGAAGAATTGTATGATCAAAATGTTCCTATTCCCAGGAACGCCCTTGATATTCTCACTATCTTTTACGCCCCTATCAATGATGTTGAACATACCAACCATTTTATTGAAAATGCAGTCAAAAAGCTCAAGACATTCATAATAGCCACCGTCACTAACGATACTGTAAAGGAAGACCGAAAACGATTCTGGATAAGATTTGAAAAAGTGTTCAACTCCCTGTTGCTTGAGTGGGAATACAATGTGAGTAAAGAGGCCAAGGCCAACACAGCACTACTATATGACAATGCTGCACTGTTCGCCAAGGGGCTGATGCTCAATGTAGAAAAGAGCATTAAAGCACATGATGACTCGAGACTCAACCTAAATTGGAAAGACATTAAGCATCAATTGAAAGACGGTGATATCGCAATTGAATTTGTCACGTTTCCCGTGGGAAGCGACAGCATAATGTATGCCGCACTAACAGTAAAAAACGATTACGACAAGCCCCAGTTCATTCCGCTATTTGAGCAACGACAACTTCAAGGCATAAAAAACAATGAATATTATACTACCAATCTCATTTCAGATATGCTCTGGAAACCATTGGCCAATGAATTGAGGAATGTCAAAAACATATATTTCTCACCCGTAGGTGCATTACACAACATTGCCATTGAAGTCATTCCATCAACGGTTATTGCGGGCAAGAACATGTTTCGTCTTTCTTCGACACGCGAAATCATGGAGCGAAACAACAACGAGACTCTTGATAATTTTATATTATATGGTGGATTGTATTACATAATTTCTACTGATGATATAATAAAGGAGGCTAACCACCAAGCCGCACTTTCACACACCAGCGATTCAACCCACGCAATGCGCACCGAGTTCAGGTTGGATGATAGAGACACGTTTGATTACCTTAAAGGTAGCCTCAAGGAAGTTGACAGCATACAACGGATTCTAACAAACAAAAACATAATTAAGCTGACAAAGGAAAAAGGCTCCGAGGAATCGTTCAAAGCTTTAAAAGGCACAAACGTACAAGTTCTTCACCTTGCTACACACGGCAAATTCATTACACGACAAGAGGCAATGCAGGATAGCACGCTAAAGAATTACAGGTTCATAATGCTCGACACTCTCGACAACTCTCTATTGAGTGAAGACTACGATCTCACAAGGTCGTTCATCGTGATGAGTGGAGGAGTAAGTTTATCTAAAATGAACAGTTTGCCTCCCAACAGGGAAGACGGCATGCTCACAGCACATGAAATTTCACAAATGCAATTCAACGACCTGCAACTTGTGGTTCTAAGTGCTTGTGAAACGGCACTTGGCGACATCAATAGCGAAGGAGTGATGGGACTGCAAAGGGGCTTCAAGAAAGCTGGAGCTAAGACTATCATCATGACATTGTGGCAAGTGAATGATAAAGCCACATGCATACTAATGACTGAGTTCTATCGCAACCTCGCGAAAGGCGACAGTATTGCCACAGCCTTTGAGAATGCTCGAGACTATCTGCGCGGTATCAAAGAGTATTCCAGCTATGAATATTGGGCACCTTTTATTCTACTTGACGCTATATAACATTATGAGAACAACGGCTATTTATATAATCTCAATTATTGTTACAATAATTAGCTCTACGACTCCTGTGACTGCTGAACACTTAGTAGTTCTTGCCACAAACGACACACACAGCCAGATAGAGCCGATGGAACCGATTGGATACGAAAAAAGGGGAGGGATATTTCGTAGAAGAGCTTTCTTTGATTTTATGCGAGCTAACCACAAGAACGTTCTTGTGGTTGATGCTGGCGACGTTGTAAATTATAATAATAATTACTATAAATTGTTCAATGGGGAAGTGGAATATGCCTTGCTCGATTCGCTGGGTTATGACATAAGCATTTTAGGATCAACAGATTTTGAAAAAGGAATTGACAATCTTGCTAAGTACTATAAAAACACAAAAGTCAATAAATTAAGTGCCAATTACGACTTCACAGGCACAGCGATGGAAGGTGTCATGAAACCATATTTAATCAAAGAATATGAAGGAAAGAGGATAGGCATATTTGGTATCAATATCAACCCCAAGGGGATTATATCAGACGACAATTATGAAGGCATGGTATATCATAACGTCATCGAAGTTGTTGAAAAGACCGAAAAATATTTAAAAGAAATTGAGAAAGTCGATTTCATTATAATGGTGTCACACATTGGATATTATCCTAAGACTGTACACGAGGTTGGCGATTCTATAATTGCCGCACAATCACATTACATTGACATGATAATTGGAGGTTACACTCACACGTTACTCAAGCCTGGTGATTCAAGAACTCAAGTGAGAAATGCCGACGGCAATATCGTTACCATTGGACAAAACGGAAAAAATGGTGAATACATCGGAGTTTACGATATTGACCTCGATGATTTATCTGTTAAATATGACCAAGTCGCCATGAACGCAAAATGGGACGAAAAAGCACAGTACCCTGCGATGAACTCATGGTTGAACAAATATAGAGTAAACGTTAAATACCATGATCTTATGCCCGTGGGTTATTTTTCAGAATATTTCATATCAAGCAAAGATTATGCCGACTGGCTAATTAATGCCCAATTAGATATTGCAAAAAATGTTTTTGGAATAGAAGATGTAACAATCTCATTTTTTGGTGTAGGTGGGATAAGACAAGACTTGCCCAAAGGTTTCATAACCTATGGACATTTAAGTAAAGTCTTCCCCTTTAGCAACTATTATGTGATTGCCGAAGTAAATGGGAAGACTTTAAAAGGTATTATTGAAAAAATAAACGAACTTAATTCATATTTCAACGTAATATATATTAACCCATTGCCCATTACTCAAGACGTTAACAATATTGACGAAAACAGTTATTACCGCATCATCACAGTCGATTATTTGGCTAATGGTGGCGATCATATGATTTCCTTCCACGACAATATTATTTTTACCGACAATCTAAGAAATGGAGAACGGCTAATTGATTATTTCATTTCTAAGACCATTGCCAATGAAATTGTGAACGCACATTGATTAATGTGCTTCTTCGACAAAACTTGCTCAAAAATGTCACACTGTCCAAAATGATAATATAGTTGTTAAAAAAAATAATTCTTGATTTTTTTATCAAGATTTTATATTATTAGTTGTTTTATTTTGACTAATTTTGCAGTCTGAATATAGTGTAGTGTAAACAACAAAATGGCGACGTTGTGTATTAGGCTTTGAAACACAGTCACATATACAATAAGCCACATAAAAAAGTAAAGATATAAGATATGGGATTATTCTCATTTACTCAAGAAATCGCTGTTGACTTAGGAACAGCCAACACTATTATTATCCATAACGATAAGATAGTAATTGACGAACCTTCGGTGGTGGCTCTCGACACCAAGACTCAGAAACTCATGGCTGTGGGTGAAACCGCACGTGAGATGCGTGGAAAAGTGCACGAGGGCATCAAGACCGTCAGGCCACTGCGCGACGGCGTGATTGCCGACTTCAACGCCGCCGAGCTCATGATTCGCGGCATGATCAAGAAAGTGAGCCAGAAGAATCACTGGTTCTCTCCATCACTGCGCATGGTGGTTTGTATCCCCTCGGGTTCTACCGAGGTGGAGATTCGTGCCGTGCGCGACTCGAGCGAGCATGCCGGCGGACGCGACGTGTACATGATTTATGAGCCCATGGCTGCTGCCTTGGGTATAGGCATCGATGTTCTCGCCCCCGAGGGCAACATGATTGTCGACATAGGCGGTGGTACTACCGAGATTGCTGTAATCTCGCTGGGCGGTATCGTGAGCAACAAGAGCATCCGCATCGCCGGCGACGACCTTACCGAAGACATTCGTGAGCACATGCGCCGCGCCCATAACGTAAAAGTGGGTGAGCGCACTGCCGAGTTGATAAAGATTAACGTCGGGTCGGCTCTCACCGAGCTCGACTCCCCACCCGATGACTTCATCGTTCACGGTCCCAACCAGATGACCGCACTGCCCATGGAGGTGCCTGTATCTTACCAAGAGATCAGCCACTGCATCGAGAAATCAATCTCTAAAATTGAGGCTGCCGTGCTCAGCGCATTGGAACAGACACCACCCGAGCTTTATAGCGACATCGTGAAGAACGGTGTGTATCTGGCAGGTGGTGGCGCACTGCTGCGTGGCTTGGACCGCCGCTTGACCGACAAGATTGGCATCCCATTCCACGTTGCCGAAGATCCACTGCATGCCGTGGCCAAGGGTACAGGTGTGGCACTCAAGAACATCAAGCGATTCAAGTTCTTGAAACGCTAATCGACACCACTCTCCCACCTCACTTGATTGAACACTGCTGCAGCAGCAACACATCGCCCACAAGGCTACTACCACCCCTCGCACCACCACCCTGGCAAGAGGAGTTGAAAAACAACACAACATGGTATTAGCCTTGTGGTGTCTACACTCCAAGTAGTCATCACCGGCAAGAAATGAACAACCTAATAAACTTCTTCATAAAGAACAGCTCTTGGTTCGTTTTCGCATTTTATGTGATAATGAGCTTGGTGTTGCTTTTCCGCTCCAACCCTTATCAGCAGAGCGTGTATCTGACCTCGGCCAACGGCACGGTGTCGGCAATCGCCAAAGGGGTGAACAGTGCCTCAGGCTATTTCAACCTCAAGGAGATCAATGAAGACTTGCACCGTCAAAACGCCGACCAGAAGATGCAAATCCTCGCCCTGCAAGAAAAAATAAATGAGATGGAGCTCCAGTATGGAGAGAAACCCGGTGATGATGTGAGCGGCAAAGGCAACTACACATTCATCTCGGCACATGTGATAAGCAACAGCGTGGTAAACCCCAACAACTACATCACCATCGACCGAGGCAGTGCCGACGGAATAGAACCCTACATGGGTGTGATGGACATGAACGGCGTGGTGGGTATCGTCGATGCTGTGAACACTCACTCGGCACGAGTGATGTCGATTCTTCACAAAGACACAAAAATCACTTGCGAGCTCAAGGGCAACAAGAACTTTGGACTGCTGGTTTGGGACGGCAAGTCGACCGACCACGCAATCTTGAAAGACCTGCCCAAGGTGGGAGACTATCATGTGGGTGACACTGTGTTAACGAGCAGCAGCTCGTTGAGCTTCCCACCAGGATTCATGGTTGGTGTGGTAGAGCGCGTCTCTCCTACCGTCAAATCAGACAACTTCATGACTCTCATCATAAAGCTCTCGTGCAAAATCACCCACCTGAGTAATGTTCACGTCATCAAGAACAACATGAGAGACGAATTAAAACAACTCGAGACTACCGACGACGATGAGTCGACAAAGAAAGGAGGATCGAAACGATGAAAAACACCTTGTTCCACTTCCTGATTCTCTTTGTCGCTCTGCTGGTGGCTCAAATAATATGCAGCAAGATAATCTTGTTTGGTGTAGCTATGCCGGTAATATATATTTACCTCATCCTGCGACTGCCAACAAATTATTCCATCAACTGGACGCTGACAATAGCTTTCTTGTTCGGACTCTTTGTCGACATGTTCAACAACACTCAAGGAATGAATGCTCTCGCCTGCACTGTGATGACAATGTGCCGTCGCCCCATCTTCAACCTCTTTATTCTCAAAGATGATGAAGACAACGACCCCATCCCATCGATGGACTCGCTGGGTATTACCAACTATCTCAAGTACATGGCATCGATGGTCACCATCTACTGCACAGTTCTGTTCCTGGCACAGGCTTTCACCTTACATGATATTGGCCTCACACTGCTGCGCATCATAGCAAGCAGCGTGCTATCTATATTATTGATTTTTGGTATCGACAGTTTAGTGAGCACCGAACGTGAGAAAAGACTATAACTTAGAGAAAAGGAAATTTGTGATTGGCGGCTTCATTGTCGTCGTTGTTGCCATATACCTGTGGAAACTTTTTGACATCCAGATTGTCAACGACAAATATCAAGATCTTGCCGTGAGCAATGCACGATACACAAAAATCACAATCCCGGCACGCGGACAAATCTTTGACCGCAACGGAAAGCAAGTGGTTTATAACGAACTTGCCTACGACCTCGTGTTTGTTCCAAAAGATGTGCAGGAGTTTGACACCGCCACCATGTGTGTTGCTCTCCGAACAAAGCCTGAGGCTTTCGACAGTTTATGGAAAAAGAAGAACAATTTGGAATCCAATTCGTTCTATAACTCAACCACGCCACAGATCTTGGTAAAAGACCTCGACTCGATACAAATAGGACGATTGAACGAAATACTGTCCCATTATTCAGGCTTTGAAATCAGGGAGAGAATCATCAGACGATATAAATATGTAGCAGCCGCCAACATCTTAGGAGACATCCGTGAGGTCAACGCCGAAGACATCGAGCGAGACTCCGACAACTATTACATTCCTGGAGACTACACAGGTGACTTGGGTATAGAAAAAAGCTACGAGAGTTATCTGCGAGGCGTGAAAGGCAAAGTAATCCTCAAGCGAGATGCTACAGGACGAATAATAGGGCCTTACAATGACAAGAAAGATGACGTGGCACCAATTCCCGGTAAAGACCTGTATATGAGTATCGATATCGACCTGCAGCGATATGGCGAGAGCCTGATGAGAGGTCGAAGAGGGGCCATTGTAGCCATCGAGCCAAAAACAGGAGAGGTTCTGGCACTTGTCACCAGTCCCACCTACGACCCGTCACTCCTTGTTGGGAAAGAACGTGGAAAAAATTATTCCGATCTTCTCTTAAGGGCCGACAAGCCTCTCTTTGACCGAGCCATTATGGCCGCCTATCCTCCAGGCTCAACATTCAAGCCCACACAAGGTCTCATCTTCAGGCAAGAGGGAATCATCGACAACAGCACATCCTACCCTTGCTACAGAGGTTATATCAACAAGGGACTGAAGATTGCCTGTCACGGGCACGGCTCACCCATCGCACTCCAGCCTGCCATAGCCACTTCGTGCAACGGATTCTTCTGTTGGGGACTCTACTACATGCTCAATAACAAGAAGTATGGAGGCCTTGAGAAATCGTTCACCCTGTGGAAAGACTACATGGTATCGATGGGATATGGCTACAAACTGAATATCGACCTGCCAGGCGAGAGCCGCGGCTTCATCCCCAACTACCAGTTCTACAACAAGATGATTGGTAAAGACAAGTGGGGAGCCAACTCTATCATCTCTATCGCCATTGGTCAGGGCGAAATCATGGCCACTCCGCTGCAAATCGCCAACCTGAGTGCCACTATCGCCAATCGTGGGTATTACATCACACCTCATGTTGTGAAAAAAATCACCGACGTGGGAACACCCAAAGAGTTTACCGAGCAACATCACACCAAGATAAACTCTGTCTACTATAACGACATAGTTGCCGGCATGCGCATGGCTGTTGTGGGAGGCACTTGCCGTGGTGCCAATCTGCCTGGTCTGGACGTGTGTGGAAAGACAGGTACCGTGCAGAACCCTCATGGTCGCGACCACTCGGTATTCATGGGATTCGCACCCAAAGACGACCCCAAGATTGCCATCTGTGTCTATGTGGAGAATGCCGGTTTCGGTGCACAAGTGGCGGTACCTCTTGGTGCTCGCATCTTCGAGAGATATCTGCTTGGCAAGACTGAAGATACTGAGCAGGAGCAATCTGGACAGCAGCAGCCTGGCCAGGAGCCAGTGAAGAATGACTCTTCAACTATCACTCAGGGAGCCACAGCATTAGAATCTCAACCTTGCGACGACAGTCCTTGGGCTCCCATCAAGATACCACAAGAGTACGCAATTTTATCGACAACCACATCTTTCCTTTCTCGAAATGGCCTATACAAAGGATAATAATAACAACGAGAGCAACCGCCTCCTGGCAGCCGTCGACTGGTTCACAGTGTTCATCTACATTGTGATGGTGATTGCTGGCGCACTCAGCATTTATGCCGCCACAACATCAAGCCCCGACATCAGCATGTTTGACCTCGACACCTATTCCGGCAAGCAGTTCATGTGGATAGGACTTTCGTTTGTCATTGGCTTTTCGCTGTTGCTCATCGACAGGCGTCTATATGAGGCCTATGCCTATCCCATATATGCCATAATGATAATAATCTTGATTGTCACGGCATTTGTCTCCCCCAACATCAAGGGTTCGCACTCATGGCTAAAATTTGGTTCCTTCAGCATTCAGCCTGCCGAGTTTGCCAAGACTGCAACGGCACTGGCACTTGCCAAGCTATTCAGCACCTATGGCTTTGTGCTCAAGGGGTGGCGCACCTATATTGTCCCTGTGGGCATCATCCTGCTGCCAGTCTTGTGCATCCTTCTGGAGAGGGAGACAGGCTCGGCGTTGGTTTATTTCTCGCTCATTTTAGTCCTTTACCGCGAGGGAATGAATGGTTTTGTTCTCTTTGCGCTTCTGTGTGCGGTGTCCTATTTTGTGCTTGTTCTCAAGTTTGCCGGAACGCTCCTCATGGGCATCCCTTTGGGCAATTTCATCGTGCTCACATGTGTCATGGTGTTCATTGTGCTCATGCTGCTCGTTTATTGCCGCTCGTTGATACTGGGCAGGAATGTCACCATTGGCTACATTGCCGCAGCTTTGTTAGCATGGGGATTATCGGCAATGGGTGTCCACATCAATGGCTATGTGTTCTTCTTCACCGTGATTCCAGCATCGATTATCTACTTGCTCATAGGCATGTTCCACGACGACCTCAACAAGGTGCTCACCACGGTAATCTTTGCTGTGGTGTCTATCATCTTCATGTTCTCGGTCAACATTGTGTTCAACCACGTCCTTGCTCCACACCAGCAGAACCGTATCAACATTGCCCTCGGCATCGAGGAAGACCTCAAGGGTAAAGGCTACAACGTAAACCAGTCGATGATAGCGATTGGCTCGGGAGGAGCTACAGGAAAAGGCTTCATGCAAGGAACTCAAACCAAGCTCAACTATGTTCCTGAACAGCACACCGACTTCATCTTCTGTACCATTGGCGAAGAGCAAGGCTTTGTAGGGACTTCGGTTGTGCTCATATTGTTCTTGATTCTAATTCTCAGAATCATTGCAATAGCCGAGCGTCAGCACACCACTTTCGGACGTGTCTACGCCTATTGCCTCGCATCCATACTCATCTTCCACTTGACAATCAACATAGGGATGGTGATTGGTATCGTTCCTGTGATAGGTATACCCCTACCCTTCTTCTCCTACGGAGGCTCCTCGTTGTGGGGATTTACTATCCTCCTGTTCATCCTTCTCAGAATCGACGCCGTGCGAACAGAGTACGGCACTTGGTAAGCTCACCTGTCGATCCATCATCCCCCCACACTGAATAGTGCAAAAAATCCCCCCTCTAAGACATTGGGTCCAGAGGAGGGTAATAGTGTAACGTTTTGTTTCTCAGAATTTTCTGTCACTCCACAATCCTGCCTTGTGGAGCATCACGGTCATCGGCGAGTTCTATCACTTGGCAGCCAGTGATGTTGCCTGCATCGAGAGTGAGGCGGATGAGCGTGCGCACCTTCTGCCATCCTTGACGGCCGGCGGCACCTGGGTTGATGGTGAGAAGGCCCAAACTGCGGTCGGGAATCACCTTGAGGATGTGGCTGTGACCGCACACAAATATTTTGGGCTGAACAAGGTCTAATCGCGACTTGATGCCAGGCGCATAGCGGCCAGGATAGCCGCCGATGTGAGTCATCATCACCTTCACCCCCTCAACCGTAAAAATCTCGGTCTCCTTGAAACGACGACGCAAGTCTTGACCGTCGGCATTGCCCCACACGGCCCTCACCTGGGGACCTATCCCCTCAATCATGTCGATGAGAGCCTCGTTACCAATATCTCCAGCATGCCAAATTTCGTCACAGTCGGCAAAATGCTCGGCATAACGGGCATCCCAGTAGCAATGTGTGTCGCTTATGATCCCTATTGTTTTCATTTATATTTTGCAGCTTACACTCAAATGTGACGATTGCATTAAATTGTGGCTTGTGTGCTATCGCCAGAGAACTCCATCAATCGGGCAAGGTATTTTCCTATAATGTCAAACTCGAGGTTCACCACTGTGCCTTCCACGATGTTGTGGAAATTGGTCAGGTCATGGGTGTAAGGGATGATGGCCACCTCAAAGCTGTCGCGCTCGGAGTTGCACACCGTGAGGCTGGTGCCGTTGACAGTGATGCTGCCCTTCTCGACGGTGACATAGCCCTTGCGAGCCATGGCAGGCTCCACCTCGTAGTGGAAGGTGTAGTACCAGCTGCCGTCGGCCTCACGCACGGCAGTGCAGGTAGCTGTCTGGTCAACGTGGCCTTGCACGATGTGTCCATCGAGACGGCCGTTCATGAGCATACTGCGCTCCACATTCACCTCGTCACCCACCTTGAGCAACCCCAAGTTGCTGCGGTCGAGCGTCTCTTGGATGGCGGTAACGGTGTAGGTGCCATCGCCCGGCAATTTCACCACGGTGAGACACACTCCATTGTGCGACACGCTCTGGTCTATTTTCAACTCATCTACAAAACTGCACGTCAGTGTTATGTGCAGATTACCTTCTTCTTTCTTTAGTGCCACCACGCGGGCAGCCTCTTCCACTATTCCTGAAAACATTGATTTGATTGATTACTATTTTATCTTCTTCTCGTTGCTCCTGCGCCACTCGGCACGTTTGGTTTTGTTGGTGGCTGAGAGGGAGGATTGGATGGATTCGGATTCGACGGACGCTGACCGCCACTTATAGGAGGATCACCCTGGAGCCTGCCACCAGGCTTATTGGGATCTTGACCAGTGTACTTGCCTTCGGGATCAGGATCTTTGCCCTCGGCAGCAGCTCGTTCACGGTCTTTCTGCTCTTCCATGCGCTGCTCTTCTCTCATTCTTGCTATTTCCTCTGGGCTTTTGCCTTCAAGGTCGGCTTCGGTCAGGCCCTTTCTTTGCCCTCCTTCGCCGTTGCCACCTGCTTCGCCATTAGCCACCTCCTCCTCTCCCGGTTCACGTATCGAGGAGTCGAAGGTGCGATAATAGTTGGTAGTGAGCACCTGGAACTCTGTTCTTCGGTTAATCTGGTCGGCTGCGGCACGGTCTTCTTTCGACAGTGCCATAACAAAGGCCTCGTTGAGCGTGTCACCCTCATTGAACTGAGGATAAAGGCGTGCAATGCGCTTGGTCACCACCTTAGGCCTGGTCTTGCCATAGCCGTGATATTGCAGACGGGCACTGTCCACTCCGTTGGCAATCAAGTAGTCGACCACGCTCTTGGCACGGCGGTCACTGAGTTTGTTGTTATACTCATCGTTGCCCACACGGTCGGTGTGTGACGCCATCTCGATGGTGATGTAGGGGTTGTCGTTCATCACTTGAACCATCGAGTCGAGAGCGGCTTTCGACTCGGGTCGCAACGTTGCCTTGTCATAGTCGTAGAAGATATTCTCAATGACCTGAGGCTTGGTCATGGCTGCGAGAATGAAATCCACCGCATATTCGGCATCGGCTTCATCCATATCGCTGGTGAACTGCTGCTTACCGTTGAGATAGCCATTGGCTCCTGCAAGCATCACATAACTAACACCGCGCTGAAGGTCGAATCGGAATGAGCCGTCGGGCTTTGCCACAGCCTTCTGGTTGCTGCCATCGTTGCCCACAATGCGGATGATGGCGTTAGGGACAGGTTCCTCGTCCTTGTCAAGCACATAGCCCGAAATCCAAATCTTCAAGTCGGGCTTCTCAAAGCTGTAGATGTGGTCATAGCCACGGGCATCCTTGCGGTTGCTGGAGAAGAAGCCGCGCTCTCCCTCGCTCTCAAACGTGATGCCAAAGTCGTCGCCGCTGGAGTTCATGGGCGACCCCATATTCTCGACAAACCAGCGTCCCGATGGTTGTAGTCGTGCGCGGAACAAATCCAGTCCCCCCATGCCGGCATGGCCATTACTTGAGAAATAGAGGGTGCTATCGTCGCGCACATAGGGGAAACGCTCGTCGCCTGGGGTATTGATTTGCTCGCCCAGGTTCTCGAGTGTGCCGTGACCGTCGCTAATCATCACTCGCCACAGGTCCTTGCCACCTTGTCCACCTGGCATGTCGCTCGAGAAATAGAGCCACTTGCCATCGGGGCTGACGGCAGGATCGTCATAGGCCGACAGTGTGTCGGCGGTAATCTCAAATTTTGTGGCACCACTCCATCTCGCCTCGCTGCGGCTGGCTTTGTAAATCTCTACGCTCGTGCCCGAGTCGGTCTTGCGCAGGGCCTTGGCGAAGAACATGGTCGAGCCGTCGGGGGTGAATGCGGTGATACCTTCGTCAAACTCGGTGTTGAGATCTCCCTCCACAGGCTCGGGATTGCTCCACTTGCCCTTGTCATCTTTCTTCGAGAAGAACACATCGCAGTTTTTGGCTCCGGTAATCTCGCTCTTGGTAGTGCCTGTAGCCTTGTCGCGCGAGGAAGTGAAATACAGCACATCATTTTTGCTGTCGAGGAACATGGGGCAGAAATCGGCACGACGTGAATTGAAAATACGTGCGTTTTTCACAATGTAACGTGAGCCTTGCTCACGCATCCTGGGAGCCATTTGGCAACCTCGAATTCCTTCCTGAGCCTGCCAGTTGTTGGGAGCTGTATCTAAATAGGTGCGATAGTTGCGTTCGGCAAGGGCGTACTGGCTCTCCATCTGCTGAGCCCGAGCAAGATAAAACGGTATCATGCTGTCTTCCCACTCATATCGCAAAGCATTCTGATAGGATGCAGCTGCTCTTGCACTCTGATTCAAGTGACGATAGCACTCTCCAAGCATGAATGCCACCTCGCCGCGTTGCCAGCGGTCTTCCTTGCGTTTGAGTTTGTTGTAAATCTTGCGATAGGTCTCGGCGGCGGCGAAATACTCACCGCGCTCATATTTCTCATCGGCGTCCTTCATCTTTGCGGTCTTGCACGATGATAACTGAGCAACCGAAGCCAGCATCACACACGATAATATTATATAGATAAAATTCTTCATCTCTATTGTTGTAAAGCTTCTATAAAAACGCATTTTCTCACTTCTTTATTGCACGGGCACTCAATATATAATGTGTTTTTTGCGTTAATTATTAAACTTGCATCAGTTTAATGTGTCTAAAAAACTATACAAACAGAAACAATTGACATCAATATTATGACATTTTTAAAGAAAACCCTTTTTTCAGTGTTAGTGCTTATAGCAATGCCGGCCATTGCCTTTGCACAGATTGAGTCGTGTACCGTCACCTTCAATGGCAGTGAGCCATCTATCATCGACTTCGCTCGCGCCTACTGCTCTGAGTGCGACAACGACAGCTTCGAGAGAATTGCTCTTGCGACTTTGACCAAAGGCAACTCCAAGAATGGAAAAACGGAGTGCATCGTCGACTCCAAGAACGGATATGTGAAATACACAGCACCGGTCTATGATGAGCTCCAGAGCCTCGAGATGTGCTACTGGAACTGCGACAACAAGAACGAAAAATTAGTGGCGGTGAACAGCATAACCACCAGCATGGGATTTGACGAGTCTTTCCTCTACTTCTACCGCTATAATGTTAAGAACAAAACCATGACACTCATCGAGCCACCTTTTTCTCGTGACCCCGACCCTCTCGACCTCGTCGACCAAGATAAAGCCGACCGAAAGACCATTGAAGACATTCTCGGGGCCAACAGTGAGGATTCCAACAGGTTCATGCCTTGCTTCAGCCTGCCTCGAAACGGGAAGGATATCACCTACCACATGGCCGACCCTGATGCCATACCCAAGCAATTCCAACGGGAAGGAAGGCTCATCTGGAACGGCAGCGGCTTCAACACTAAATAACAAGTTTTTTTCAGAGCTTTATAAAACATTTGTCACCAATATAACTAGGGTGCGTCAAGATTATCTGACGCACCCTCGTTCATTATGAATAATATACTATTTAAATAGCATCTACGATTATCGCACCACTACGCGCTATTCATTACCTAACATGATATTGTAGATAATTGTGATATCAACAGTGGTGATTTCTCCATCGCCGTCAACGTCGCTTGTGTCGATAAAGGTTTGGTCACCTTCAAGCAGATAGTTGTAGAGACAGGTGATATCGGCAGCAGTTACCTCACCATCGCAGTTCACGTCGCCATAGACAACTGCATTTGGATCGAAGCCGAGCTGCTGGTCCATCCATGCAAGACGGTCGTGAATCCAGCTCTTGAGGTGGCTCACCTCGTCATTGAAGTTCTGAGAGATGTACTGGTTAGGCCATACATACTGCCCCCAGCGTGGCCATGCCTGGCTGTTGCGGTTCATGGCACCTTGAGCTGTGAGCTGTGTTGCCATCGAATCGATTTTCGCCATGATGCGGTCCTCACGCATGTTGGCACGGCGGCACTGTGCCCAGCGGCTCTTGAGCAGGTTTTGGTAGTAAGGGTCTTTGTTGAGCTTATACCACCAGAATGGCACGAGCTGGGTGTCGTTGTTCCAGTTGAGAATGTTGTTGTTCTGATATACCCAAGTGTTGGTATACCAGCCATTGTAATAATCGCTGTTGCCGTAGGCGATGTTAAAGTCCCACAGCACCATCTTGAACTTGGGGTCCTGGCTGTCGCGACGCTTGAAAATTTTAGAACTCAAGCGATAGCCGTCAACGTTGTGCGACAACTCCTGTGCAATCTGGAAGTCGACAAACGACATCACGTCCATGTGCTGGCGGTAGCCTGTCTCGGGGTCGGTATAGCTTGATGAGTTGAGGGCATCTTCCATCTCATCAATTTTACCAGTGATGTAGTTGTACTGGGCATCGGTGAGATCCTCATATTCTGGCTCCTTGAACTGATAGTTGATATAACGGTTGGTGAGCCATTGCCCATTGTTGTTCATGGGGTGATATTTTGAGGTGTAGGTGGGCTCGTCGGTACGGTCCACTTCCAGGAGATAGCCGCCAGTGAGCTCGTCGCCTTCCTCGCCTGGATCGTCAAGGTTGAGGCGCTGCTTGCCCTTGGTGGGCAGCTC
Organism: uncultured Prevotellaceae bacterium; assembly: GCA_947167995.1. Lineage (GTDB taxonomy): Bacteria > Bacteroidota > Bacteroidia > Bacteroidales > Muribaculaceae > Sodaliphilus. Next base: position 11,305 of record CAMVKS010000038.1, on the reverse strand, counting down.
GCACATGATGTAGATACCGTAGTAGATGCCGTCGAGAAAGAGCTCGCAGTACTTTCCTGTTGGGCAGAACTCCATCCAAGGCCTTGAAAGCTCAAAGGCGAGCAGGTCGCGCATCATGCTCTTGTCGCTATAGGGCGCAAGCAGGGCCCAGTTGTTGTCCTTGCCCATTCCCAGTATCTTCACCTTCTGCTTAGTGCCTCCATCCTCGAGAGGAGCGTTGAGCGGGCGGAAGGAATAGGGTTTCTTGTCGCTGGATGTGAACGATGAGTTACCGCGATATTTCAGGGCAACATATCCCTCGTAGTCAACCTTCTGGCCAGGATGCGCCACAGTGTCGGCATAATTTAGGTTTCCATCACCGTTGTGAATAATCTTCATGCGTGCCGTGATGCGCTCTTCGCGGTCGATAGTAGCTCCATCAACCTCCATCCACACGATGGGAAGGTTGGTCTGAGTTAATTGTACATTCTCATTGTCGGGCGGATAGTTAGGATTCCATCCCCACTGCGCCTGCATCGAACTTGATGCCATGAGCAGAGCAGCAAAAGCAAATAAAAATCGTTTCATAATTTCTGTGTTTTTTATCGGTAAATATATATAAGTATCTAATTATCTTGTCCTTGATTGTCTTAGATTTTTACTAAGCCAAGCATCACTCTTGGGGCAGTCGACGGAAGCCCTCACCCAAGATCTCGCTACTCTCCATGATGTTGACAAAGGCCTTAGGGTCGATGCGGTAAAGCACCGAGCGAAGCTTTATCATGTCGGTACGGTCGAGGGTTACATAGACCATCTTGCGCTCATTGCCCTTGTAGAGTCCACTGCCTGTGATGCAAGTGCCACCACGCTTGAGGTTGTTGATGATGAAGTCGCGCACTGGCTCGGGATTGTCGGTGATGATGAACATTGTCTTGTAGCTCTTCATACCATCGACAACGAGGTCGATAACCTTGCCCTCAATGAAGATGATGATGATTGAGTAGATGGGAAGACGAATGTTTCCAAAGGCTATGAGGGTGCTCAGCGTGATGATGCCGTCAACTATCATCACAAGGGTGCCAAGCGAAATCTTGGTGTATTTGTGAAGAATCATCGAGATGATATCGCTGCCACCACTGGTCGCGCCCGAGCGAAAGATCAAACCTATCGCCACGCCGTAGATAATGCCTGCCACAACGGTGTTCAGAAAATAGTCGGGCGAGAACCAACCTCCATCGTGTGGAATGGGGACCATCGATGAACTTGCAGCCTGTCTCACGATTTCGCCATCGTGAATCACCGGGTTATAGCCCCACTGGCTCTCAAGAATGAACGTGAACAAGAATATCAGGGCCGTCGAGATGATGGTCTTGATACCGAATTTGGGACCTAACACCCATGTGCCTATGATAAGCAGGGGGACATCCATGCAGATGGCATACAACGAAATCTTCCATGGCCAAACGGTGTTGAGCACGTTACTAAGACCGTAGGTACCACCAGGTGCCATCAGGTAAGGGTTCACAAACATCACATCGCCAATGGCAAACAATGCACTTCCTATCGTGAGCAGGAAGTAGGCGAGAATCTCGCGTTTTAGTTTTTTCTTTTTTTCGAGGTCTAACATTTTTATAATTGTTTTAGTTGTTTATTTTTTCAATTATCAGTTGGGCCGAGCACTCTTCAAGGGAATTATACTGGTCGAGATGCAGATGTGCACCAGCAGTAGAGTCTTGCGCCAAGGTCACCAAATGACCGGCAAGCGACAGCAGTCCTTGGCGGTTGGCTCTAACAACTACTGCGTTATCTTGAATGTCAACGGCTATCGAGAAGCCGTCTTCCCAGTTTAATTCCATAGTTCGGTTTTTATTATTTTCTTTTCTTGATCTTAGGTGCCGGCAGAGCCTTGCAGGTTTCGCTCACTAACGACGAGAGATAATCACGGTCATCGACATCGGCAATAAAGAAATAATCTTTTGCTCCCTCGTAGGGTGGACGCATTTCCAAAGCATGCAACAGTGGCTTCACGGCATCGGTGGGCTTTAGGTAGAAACAATCGTCGCAGATGAGCCCAAAGATCTTGCCATCGCAATAGATGGCATAATCGCCAAACATCTTCTTGGTGACAATCTCTCCTGCTCCGGCACACTGGTCGGCAATATATTGTACGAAACTTGGATTGCTTGACATGTCACAGGTGATTTCAGGATTCTTCGCCGCTTTTTTCCTCTTGCTTGGCTTTCTCTTTACGCTTCTTCCTTATCTCATAACAAACCGACCAGATGCCTATGAGCACCCCAATCATGCCAACGAACAAAGATATCAGCGCATAGTTTTCTTTAGCAAAAGTTGTGAGTGTATCCATTGCTATATCATTTTGGACGTGCAAAGATAGTGATAATTTCCATACCTAAAGTTGTTTTTTTCATGAATTTGACAATCCTTTTATTTCTAATATTTGCATGCATGGCTCAAATGTCGTAAATTTGCACGGTGAGACTAAAAAAATAAGAAGACCAATGAATAAATCTATAACCACATTGAAAAAGTGGACCGCAAGAGCGATGGTCACCATTGGCACAGCTTTAGGGATTGCATCCTGCTGCAACAACAGACATGTTGTCAATCCTGCCGAGCACGTCTATGGACCACCGCCAGGTCACATTCCTTCACCCACACAGAAGGTCGAGGTCATTGAAGACGTATATGGGCCACCACCTGTAGAATATGCCGACACCGCTTCAATCAGCGATGAAAAGCCTGTATTTATCGAAGAAGATTAGTATTCTTGAAAACTAATATCGGAAAAGTGCATGTTTTTTTAAAAGAACATCCTTTGTCACATGAAAACAAGCCAAATCATTGACCTCGAGATAATGCGCAAGAAGCGCCTTATGCTCGAGAAGGAACATCCACTCAGGCAATTATTCTGGGAGGTGACGCTACGATGCAACCTCGCTTGCAGGCACTGCGGCAGCGATTGCAGAAAAGAGGCGACTACTGCCGACATGCCTCTCGAACACTTCTTGCCGGTGCTTGACGATGTGGCGACAATAACCGAGCCAAACAAAGTGATGATCAACACCGTGGGTGGCGAGCCTCTCGTCAGGGAAGACATCTTGGAGTGCGGAAAAGCGATTACCGACAGGGGATTCCGTTGGGGATTTGTCACAAACGGTGTGCTTCTCAACAAGGACTTGCTCAAGCAGCTGCTCGATGCCGGACTGAGGTCTATCGCAGTGAGCCTCGACGGACTTGAAGAAGAGCACAACTGGCTCAGAGGTAATTCTTTCAGTGGTGCGATGAATGCCATTACCCTACTCACCAAAACAAAAAATCTCGTTTGGGACGTAATAACCTGCGTGAATCAACGCAACTTCTCTTCGTTGCAGCTTCTCAAGCAACAACTCATCGCTGTGGGAGTGAAGAAGTGGCGCATTTTCACGATTTTCCCGCAAGGCAGAGCAAAACTCAATCCAGAACTATTCCTCACCCCTGAGCAATTTCGCCAACTCATGGAGTTCATCGCCACCACACGCAACAATGGCGAGATCAACTTGTCTTACAGCTGCGAGGGATTTCTGGGCGAATATGAAGGAAAAGTGAGAAATCACTTCTACCGCTGCGACGCCGGCACAATGACAGCCTCGGTTCTCGCTAATGGAGACATTTCGGGATGCATGAGCATCCGTTCACAATATGCCCAAGGCAACATTTACCATGACCGCTTCAGCGACGTCTGGAACAACCGTTTCGAGAAAATGCGAAACCGTCGTTGGATGAAAAAAGACCAATGTGCGCACTGCAAAGCCTGGGACTGGTGTGCCGGCGGACCATTCCACCTGCGAGGCGACAGCGGTGAAATGCTACACTGCAACTATCTCACCCTGTGCAGCGCAAAGTGAGTCACTGAGTCAAGTAATTCCAGTGATTCCAGTGATTCCAGTGATTCCAGCGATTCCAGCGATTCCAGCGATTCCTATAATTCCTATGATTCCTATAATTCCTATAATTCCTATGACTCCTATGATTCCAGTGCACTCATCAGCCGCAACGCGGCTCAACTCAACACTTACACCTTAGCAGCCCCTTCTCAATCCTCGCTTTTAAACCTTTTACATTGTCGCACGTCAAATTGAATATTGCAAAAATACAATAAACTGAGTAACGCGCTTCAATCGATTGACAATCCTAAAAAAACGGCATTTTGACCGCAAAAACTGCGAGGTGGCATTTTATTCTATTAACCAAAAACAACTATTCGTATGTAAAAATTAAGTTAATTTGGCTAAACCACAGCTTCGTTGGGCATATTTAACTATTAAAGTTGCTTAAATGCTTTTGTGGTTTGGAAAAAGGTAGTACTTTTACACGCTTTTTTCGTTGAAAATGCACAATTGAGACAAATAACTAACAGAAAGATAACATTAATTTATTTACTATGAGTAATTCAAATGTAAAACCCGCTACCGGTAAATTAGGTATTATGGTAGTTGGTCTGGGTGCTGTGAGCACCACTTTCATGACTGGTGTCATGATGGCACGCAAGGGTCTGGCTAAGCCTATTGGCTCAATGACTCAGTACGACAAAATCCGCGTTGGCCGCGGTGAAAACAAGAAATATCTGCATTATAAAGATATCGTGCCTCTGGCTAAGCTCGACGACATCGTGTTTGCTGCTTGGGACGTTTATCCCGCAAATGCCTATGAGAGCGCTATCAACGCCGAGGTGCTCAAAGAGAAAGACATCAACCCCGTTAAGGACGAATTGATCAAGATCAAGCCCCTCAAGGCCGCCTTCGACAAGAACTATGCAAAGCGCCTCGATGGCGATAACGTAAAGCAATGCAAGGACCGCTGGGACATGATGGAGCAAGTGCGTGAGGACATCCGCAACTTCAAGAAAGAGACTGGCGTTGACCGCGTTGTAGTACTCTGGGCTGCATCAACCGAAATTTACGTAGCTCCCGACAAGAACGTACATTATAAACTTGACCAGCTCGAGGCTGCCATGAAGGCCAACGATGTTGACCACATCTCTCCTTCTATGTGCTATGCCTATGCTGCACTCAAGGAAGACTGCCCATTCATCATGGGTGCTCCTAACACTACCGTCGACATCCCAGCTATGTGGCAACTCAGCGACGAGACTAAGGTGCCCATCGCAGGAAAGGACTTCAAGACTGGCCAAACTCTCGTTAAGAGTGGTTTCGCTCCTATCATCGGCGCCCGCATGCTCGGCATGAGCGGTTGGTTCTCTACCAACATCCTGGGCAACCGCGACGGTCTCGTACTCGACGAGCCAGCAAACTTCCGCACCAAGGAGGTGAGCAAGCTCTCTACTCTCGAGTCGATTCTCGTGGCCGAAAATCAACCCGACCTCTACAGCGACATCTTCCACAAAGTGCGCATCAACTACTACCCACCTCGCAACGACAACAAAGAGGGCTGGGACAACATCGACATCTTCGGCTGGATGGGCTATCCAATGCAGATCAAGATCAACTTCCTGTGCCGCGATTCTATCCTCGCAGCTCCCCTCTGCCTCGACCTGTGCTTGCTCATGGACCTTGCTCACCGCGCCGGCCGCTATGGCACTCAGCGCTTCCTGAGCTTCTTCCTCAAGAGCCCTATGCACGACTACACAGTTGACGAGGTTCCCGTTAACCACCTGTTCCAGCAGCACACTATGCTCAAGAACGCCATCCGCGAGATGGGCGGTTACGAGGCCGACGAGGAAATCGATTAATATCGCCTTCCTGAAAGCGAAAAACTAACTTCCTAAATATTTTTTGGGTGAGCCTCCCACTCCACAGTGCGAGGCTCACTTTTTCAAAAAAACAAGTCCCGCCCGTTGCGACAACACCGCAACTCAACATTTTAATAATCGACAAACGAAATGCCTTTCACCAATCAAGAGAAAATCGCCATCATGAGCGTACTCATCGAGATGGCAAACGCCGACAATGTCGTCGCCTACGAGGAGATGATAACCATCAACCTCATCTGTCGCCGTCTTGAAATAGACCACAACTCATTTGTCGTGGGACATGGACTCAAGTATGACCACGCAATCGAGGTCCTGAAAAACATGAACGATGACAAGAAACGTGAACTTGCCAAGCTCATGGTAGAGCTCATCGACAGCGACAACATCGTTGACGAGTACGAGATCGCACTCCTCAACCACGCCTGCAGCAAAATTGGTATCGACAAATTGTTCTGAAAAACTTTTTTTCAACAATTCTATATTTTTATACTCCTTATTTTTGCCCCTCTCAACAAAAAGCAATATCTTTGCCATCACAAAAAATGAATAATTGAAGACAATGAAGAAAATACTTTTTCCAATTCTTCTGCTTGCCATCTGTTCGGCTTTCCTCAACTCAGCCCTCACTGGTTGCTCTCAAGAACAAAAACAGAGCGACACCATCGACTCGGCAGTGATAAAGCCCCAAAAACTCATGCAAGATGTCGACTCGCTCAATGCAGCTCAAGACTCAGCCAGCCAGAATGTAGTGAGCGCTACCGGTGAAGTTACCGACTGCTCCAAGAGTCAAGTAACAATCAAGACCGACGAGGGCAAAATTCTTAGTGTTTCTTTTGAGAACCTGAGAGACGAGGAGAAAAATTATTACCATTCCGAGGAGGGTGACCGAATCACTGTCAAGTACAACAAGGACAATGAAAACAATGGTGAAGTTGACGGCGCCATCAGCATTGAAAAAGCTGAATAACAATAACTTACATTAATATTTTTTTCGGAAACAACACACACAATGCGGTAGTAGCTCAGTTGGTAGAGCATCAGCTTCCCAAGCTGAGGGCCGCGGGTTCGAATCCCGTCTACCGCTCAAAACAATGAATCAGGAAGTTATACAACACACACAGAGTATTCTTCCTGTTTTTTTCAAAATAACAGAGCACTATCCAAGAACCACACATGGACTCTACTGCATGCATATCACGCACAAAACTTATGCTCATGTCACTGGCATTGGCGGCTTGCACAACAACAATGGCAAGTTCGTGCACACCCACAGCGACAAGATATGCACCGTCCAGTAACGACGAAGAGGCGTCGGGACAAGAACAAGAATCCCAACCGGCACTCATCGACATATACTCCGTGAGCGACAGCGATACGGTCTACATCTGCACCGGAAAAGCCTATAAACGATTCCATGCAAGCGACTCTTGCGAAGGCATCATGCAGTGCACCAAGAAAATAATAACACTCACTCGCGCCGACGCCGAGAAGAGACATCGCACCTTTTGCCACAAGTGCTACCGTGACAGTTTAGAATAGTTCAAACCATGTAAAACTCAACTATATATGAAAACTACAAAAAAGACCCTTCTCATTGCATTAATCACAGTCATTTCGGGCATTGCCTTAATGACATCTGCAACAAGCTGCAATCGTGCCATCACCTATGAGGACGGCATGTTTGACTACGACGACATCTACACCGACGAGTCAACCAACGATGTCTTCCAAATCAACAGCGAGATTGAAAACGACGATCAAGAGAGATACTGATTAGTGACCGCACCTCAACAAGCAGCCTGCTATTACCAGGCATGAGACCTCGATAAAAAACCACAAAAACTCTTGCATTTTGAAATAAAATGCATTATATTTGCAACAAAATATAGCAATCGATAATACCAACCCTTTAAAAATTCTTATTTATGACTTACAAGATTATTGACATCGAAGGTGTGGGCGAAGTTTATGCTCCAAAACTCATTGACGCAGGTATCAAAGACACCGACGCACTTCTCGAGAAATGCGCAAAACCAGCAGGAAGAAAAGCTCTCGAAGAAGCTACCGGAATCAGCGGCAAACTCATCCTCAAGTGGGCCAACCATGCCGACCTCATGCGCATCAACGGAGTGGGACCACAATTCAGCGAGTTGCTCGAAGCTTCGGGCGTAGATACAGTGAAAGAACTGCGCAACCGCGTGCCTGAGAACCTGCACAAGAAACTCGAAGAAGTGAACGAGGCCAAAAACCTTGTTAACCGTGTGCCAGCACTCACCGAGGTTGAGAGAATGGTGGCGCAAGCCAAGGAACTTCCACCCATGATGGAATACTAATCTCCCCATGTAGAAATCAATCAATGAAAACAAGGGGAAGGACGTTTTCGTCCTTCCCCTTGTTCTGTTCTGATAAGAACTATCTGGATTAGAGCATCACACCCTCCATGTAGGCAGAGTCGCAACCACAGTCATTGATGATGTCGTCAAGCTCCGAAGTGATATCGTCAAGCTCACTGAGCATATTCTCGAGCTCATCGATCTGAGCCTCGGTGCTCATGAAATCATACATGCTTGCTTCCTCGTTGATTTCACACTGGTCATCATCAAGCAAGGAAACTTCGGTGCCAAACTCAATCGCCTCCACCGGCTCCTCTTCGGCGATTCCAAGAACGAAATCCTCAACCTTAAAATTGTAATCCGAAATATCCTCCATATCATTAAAATTGTAGGCTCCATCACCGTCATAGTCAACATAGCCAATGTCGAACGTGCCATCGCGGTCAATATCGACCATGGCAGCGTCGGTGCCATCCACATTAATAAAACCGCTAATCTCGACCTGGCCGTCGCTGTTGATGTCGGTTAACTCGATGTCTACATAGTGGGCATCATTACTCTCGTTGATAATCTCGCAATTAGTTGTGTAAACGTAAGTGTACATGTCGTTTTGTTTTTTGAGTTAATATTTTAATTATTGTTTCTGATGCAAAATTAATGGGTGCGCACACTAAAATGCAAATTTTCAAAACCTTATGTGACAAAACACACCGATTAACTGACGAAATATGCAACTTTGCACCACGAAATGACAACGCCAAACACCACCTATTTTCACACTATCAGAGAGCCGAAAAAGACGACCAGCAATTCACCAAAAACAATACACCTATTTATATATAAAACAACATAACGACCACACCAATCCATAGCATTTATAATGCGCATTTCTCCCTGCTCTCAGCTGCATCACAAAAAATATTGATAAAAAAACTTAAAAAGTTTGCGAGATTGACAAGAATGAATTAATTTTGCATCGCTTTTCGAAAAAACACCACCTCGTGGTAATGCTTTTTTCGAAAATGCAAGTTCGGGATGTAGCTCAGTCCGGTTAGAGTACGCGTCTGGGGGGCGTGGGGTCGCTAGTTCGAATCTAGTCATCCCGACTTTGAAAGAAAACGGTTAGTAATCAGATACTTACATCGATTATTAACCGTTTTTTTCGTCTGTTTTGGAGAGCAAAAGTCATTAAAAAAAAGAGCATTTTATCACCATTTTCTAACATTTTTCAACATTTATCACCAAAATGTTTGTACATAAGCTTGCACATTTTTGATGTGCAAACATTCGCGAAACAAAAAATAGCGGAAAACGATGATAAGACTCGAGTACTTTTATGGCAACAACAAAATTTTTCCTTGACACGCGGAGAACAAAATCTGGTTCTCCATCGGTTTTGAAGGTGGCCATTACTCACCTTAGAAAAACATCCTACATTTCACTTCCTGCGAAATTATTCCCAAACCAGTGGGATGATGACAAGAAAAAAGTAGTCAATCATCCTGATCAAGAGCTGCTGAACATTCACATTGAGGATGCTATGCAACAAGTTAAGCGTGTTATCTTTATTATCACTGATAATGGACAAATACACTCCATGACAGCTGCTGATATAAAAGATGAGGCAGAACGCAGAATAAACCCTCATAAAGCTGAAAAAAAGGAGCAAGAGCAGAAAAAAAAGAAACTATTTGCTACTCGCTACTTGAATTTTGCTGAGAGCAAGCAACCCAGCACAAAGCGCATTTATATGGTTACATACAGGCGCATGCAACAATTTGCTGGAAAGAAGTTTGAGAACATGGCTTTTGAGGATGTAACAAAAGAGTGGCTGACAGCTTTTGACACGTTCATGATGCCGACTGCACCATCAAAAAACGCAAGGAATATTCACATGCGAAACATCCGTGCGGTTTTCAATGAAGCCATTGATGATGAGGTCACTACGTTCTACCCTTTTCGTCGTTTCAAGATTCACAATGTCGCTACTGCGAAGCGCAATTTGAAGGTGGAAGATTTGAGAAAGTTTTTCGAGTACCCTTGTGAGGAGTATGCAGTTAAGTATCGTGATATGTTCAAGTTGATGTTTATGCTGCTTGGTATCAATGCTATAGATTTGTGCAACCTCAATGAGATTGTCGAAGGTCGCATTGAGTATCATAGAGCCAAGACCAAACGCCTATATAGTATTAAGGTGGAACCTGAGGCAATGGAGCTTATTGAGAAGTATCGAGGAGAAAAGTTTTTGCTCAATATCCTTGATCGCTACAAAGATTATAAAGATTTCACCAAACGGATGAACAAAACCTTGAAAGAAATAGGTCCAATGCAGCGTGTTGGAAGGGGCGGCAAAAAGGAACGAAAGCCTTTATTCCCAAAAATATCAACATATTGGTCACGTCACTCATGGGCGACGATAGCTGCTTCTCTAGACATTCCTCGCGATACTATAGCCCATGCGCTTGGACATGGCAACAACACAGTGACAGACATATATATAGACTTCGACCAAAGCAAGGTTGACGAAGCAAACCGCAAGGTTCTTGACTGGGTTCTATATGGCAAAAAATAGGTGTACCCACTGATGTGCCTATAGGTGTCTCCACGCACGTACCAAGTGCCGTATCGGGGGTTGTTCCTCTATGTGTACCACCCCCTCCCAAAAAGGCGTAATCTGTTAAAATGCAGATTATGCCTTCATTTTTTAGGTGTACCCACTGATGTACCCTCGTGTGTACCTTTATGTGCAACTTCAGATGTCGCCACACATGTATCTCTTTTTGTGTCTTTATGTGTACCTCGAGCAGTGCCTTGGTGTGTGTCGGGGGGCTGTTCCCATGTTTGTGCCGACCATCCAAAAGTCATAATGTTAAGAATCCAGATTTTGCCCATTGTTTTGAATATAAGGTGTACCCACTTGTGTACCCATTCTTATTGCATAAAACTATTTAACTTGCGACCCCATTCTTTTGAAAACCTAAATAAATTGCGCCAATACTTGCAAAATATTTTTTATAACAAATTAAAAAGCAGATATTTATGATAATATCTGCTTAGTTTCACTTGTGCAAATGACGCTTTTTTCCCCTATAACACCTTATAAAATTCCCCTTTCATTAACTCTGACATTCCATCCTCACTAAATGTGGCTGAAACCTTTAGGCATAGGTATTTCTTTCCATCGATGAAGAATGTGGAGCGTACATTAGGAATCTCTTTGGCA
>CAMVKS010000037.1 GCA_947167995.1 uncultured Prevotellaceae bacterium | reverse complement strand
AACTCAGTTTATTTGATGATTTATAAAATTTAATGCATCAGTAGTAATTCTGCATTCTGAATTCTGCATTCTGAATTCTGCATTCTGAATTAGCTAATTCACTTAACCATTGATTTTATTTAAACATATTGCGTACTGGCGACTCGTTGCTGAGCGAGTTGCTGCTGAAATAGGGCTCGCTCGGTTCACGGTATTCATCCATCTCTTCTTCGCTTTCGAAGAGTACCTTCTCCTTCATCTTGCCGTGGTGGTAGGTCAATTTCAAAATCTTCTGGTAACCCATGTGCGCCATGTTCTCTACCACATAACCCTTGCCGCGGTGGTAGCTCGCATGACCGCCCGAACCAGTGTAGATGAGCTTAAGATTGCCACCCGAATAGGTGTAGACATACATGCCGCCATAGCCGTACGTGCTTTCCATCCACAGTTCGGGCACTCCGTTGCCTGTTATGTCATAGAGGAAATATTCTCCGCCCTCACCTTCGTCGGTCCTGGCGAACTCACGCATCTTTGCGATATACAGGTCGATAGTGTTATTGTGGGCGACCTTGATAGAGTCCTCACGAGCTTGAGCGGCGGCGATAGAGTCCTGGCGAGCTCTCTCGCGCTGTGCGGCCTCCAGCTTTGCCGCCTCCTCGTCGGATTTCTGCTTTAAGAGTTGCTCTTGATGTAGCCTCTCATCGTCCTCTTGTGCACGCTGTTTTTTTACATGGTTGTAGTATAGCAGTCCTCCAGCAATTAGGGCAATTAGGACAACGAGCAGCACCGCAATAATCGCTATTATTGTCTTTGAATTGTTTTTTGAATTAGGTTGTACTGGCGTCTGACTACCATAACTCACATAATGCCCGCATTTAGGGCACACTTGGGCTTTGTCAGATATTTGTTTTCCGCAATATGGACATTGTATTAGAGCCATAGTTCCTTGTGTTTATTTAAGTTTCTAATGTAGTTGATTGCTTCTGTCTCAGTTGTAAAAAACAACAATCAAAACAAGCTAACAACCAAAACAACAAAAAATTTTTTTTCTTCTGTAATCTCTCCACTCTTCACTCTCCCCTCTTCCCTCTTCCCTCTCGGTGTTAATTCCAGTTTAACGGACAGCCACATTCGGGGCAAATTCTTGAACCCACTTGGATTGTGCTGCCACACTCAGGGCATGAAGTGGTTTTGGGTGACGACTGTGGCGAAGGCTGCTGGCTATATTGTGAAAGCTGCTGCACTGGTTGTTGAACAGGCTGCCCAGCAGGCTGTTGCACGATGCCGCGCTTTTCGTTGAGCAACTTGAGCGACAACGAGATGTTGGTAATCACCCTGAGAAATGCCGAAAAGACTAACATTAAAATAAAATAGCCGATTCCTGAACCAATTAGATATAAGCAAAACAAAAACCCAAAGCCTATTGACTCTTGGTAATCGTTGCTGAGCCCGCCAAAGAGTCCACACAATAATACTATAACTCCACCAACGATTGACAGCAGTCCAGCTCCAAGACCCACGTAGTAGGCAACTGTTGCCACAATGTTGCAGATTTTCTCGGCATATTTTGAAATGTGTGTTCCATCGACCTCTTGCGATGGAGTGAAGCCTTTTAAAATGTTGTTGAAAAAAGATTGTACCATAACACTTTTGTGATTAAGATGAACTATAATTGGCAGGAGTGGCAATAACACGCCCGCATTGCTTGCTCAGTAGCTCGGTGATTGCTGGTGATAGTTTCATTGTTGTAGGGAACTATTTATTACTGCTCCATATTGTCGAACGAGTCGATTATCTGCTGCCATTTTTTAGGGAGTTTCGAGAGTTGGTTGGTGCGCTTCTTTACAGCACCTACCGACTGCGTGCTGTAGTAATCGTTGCCCTTGATGAGCGTGTACTTTGTGGTTACACCATAGTCGGCATATTCGCTTGGGTTGCTAAAGACCATCAGCGACTCGGTTACTTCAAGTTCAGAGCCTTTCCAACCATAAATTGAGTAGAATGTGGAGCTGGCTCCGTTGCTGCTCATTTCCACCCAGGTTTTTGATTTGGGGTTGACAAGGAAGTAGCCGTTGAGCTCGAGACCAGTTTCTACAAATTCCTGCTCGGCGTCGCTCCACAGCAAGATGGTGCTGTAGTTGCGGGCTGTGGCTGGGCCCACCACGATGTCGAGGTTGCCATCGAAGTTGGCGTCGAGGAAGTGAAGCTCACCGCCTGTGACATCACAATTTATGCTTTGTGCCAATTGGCGTCCGTGATAGATGTTCACATTGTAGGAACCGTCGTCCTCATTCAGCTCGGTCGTTGCACTGAAGTAGGATGGACTTGTGGGACAACTGAGCACACTGTAATACCCGTTCTTGTCGGTTGGCGCATGGAATGCGTTCTGAGCGGCAGCGTTGCTCAGCATAGCTATTGAGATAGCGAGAATAGCGAAATACTTTTTCATAATATATAGAATGGTTTTTAAAAAATAAGAAATTCTAATTACATCTCTCGTCCCTCAAATGTGGCGAAGCAGTCGCGCCAGTGCTGGGGTAGGGGAGCTGGAAGGCGGGTTTCGGGGTCGAGATATACCATGATTTGTGAGCAAAAGCACTTTATCTCGCCAGTAGCCGTGTTTTGCAGAGCCTGAATCACGGTGAAGCTCTTGTTGCCCACGTGGTCAACCTGAGTCTTCACTACAAGTTGCTCGTCAAAATGAGTTTCATGCAGGAAGTTTATGTTGATGTTGGCTATCACCACATTCACGTTGTTCCAGTCCTGACGTTCGCCGGCGGCACGCTCAAAGTAGTCGCTCTTGCCCAGGTCGAAAAGGTTGAGATACACCGAGTTGTTCACGTGCCCTAAAGTGTCGAGGTCGCTGAAGCGAAGCTGCACCGGCAGCTCGCAGTGAAAAGGATGAGTAGCAGTAAAATCCATATAGTTGTCAGTTTTTTTTGTTGTCAGTTCTAAGTTTATATCTATATAGTGAGATTTTGAGAGTGTAAAGTTATTAAGAATAAGCAAAATAGGCAAGAAAACATGCGTTTTTTTGATAAAAAACAGTCTATTAATTATCGATTATTACTTATCTATTAATTATTCGTAGGTTTTTTAAACCACATTCACAATGGTTGGTTCTTTTTTTTGCTCGAATGGCTGGGAATGACTACTTTTGTAGCGTTTTTCAAAGGAAAATTTCCTGGTTGGTAATGAACAAGCTGATTAATATATTGAAAGAGTGGACTTTGCCTGTGTCGATGACGACGGGTATCTTGGTCTATTTCATTTTCTATTTCACTCCTGCGCTCGACGAGGCGTCGCGTGTGTTCAACAGCTTCTTCGACTTCATCTTGCCGTGGATTCTGTTTGTGATTCTGTTTGTGACCTTCTGTCGTGCCGACTTCCACCGCATGCGTCCCTGCTGGTGGCATTTTGTCATTCTCGCATTGCAGCTTGTGCTCGTGATAGTGAGCACCGTGCTCATCATGCACTATGATGCCAAGGGCAATGACTTGATATTAATGGAGTGCATAATCTGCTGTGTTATATGCCCTTGCGCCACGGCGGCGCCTGTGGTGACCGCCAAGCTCGATGGCGACCTCGAGAAGATGACCACCTTCATGCTGCTGAGCAACTTTGTGGCTGCGGTGGCAATTCCTGTGGTGTTCCCTCTGGTCGACAAGAGCATCGATATGCCATTCTGGAGCGCATTCCTCGCGCTGCTCGAGCGTGTGTGCTCGGTGCTGGTGGCTCCCATGGCACTTGCCTATGTTGTGAAGCATTTCACTCCACGGCTGCACCGCCTCATCATCAGCAACAAGGACCTGTCGTTCTACCTGTGGGGAGTGCTGCTGCTGGTCATCTCGGGGGCTACCATGCGCAACATCATGAACTCTGGCACCACGGTGTGGTTCATTGTGATTGTGGCACTGACGAGCTTGGGCATTACCTTCGTGCAGTTTGCTATAGGTCGTTATGTGGGGCGCTTTTTCCATGCCACAACCGAGATGGGCCAGGCCATGGGGCAAAAGAACACTGCCTTCGCCATCTGGGTGTCGAGTGCATGGCTCAACCCCCTGTCGGCTGTGGGACCTGGTTTCTACATCCTGTGGCAGAATGCCTTCAACAGCCTTGAAATCTGGCACCATGAGCGACACAAGCATCATCAACCGGCTAAGAAGCAATAATCCCATTAAGCCATGAAAGTGACATTCCAATACAAAGCGGGAAACGAGCACGGAAGCGACGACTATCGTTTCTCAAAAAAAGAAGAGGCCCAAGAGAAATTTTTGAGCCTCAAAGAGTTAATAGA
This sequence comes from uncultured Prevotellaceae bacterium, assembly GCA_947167995.1. Lineage (GTDB taxonomy): Bacteria > Bacteroidota > Bacteroidia > Bacteroidales > Muribaculaceae > Sodaliphilus. The sequence goes on along the minus strand of CAMVKS010000037.1, from coordinate 24,548 downwards.
AGTTCAGTTTCAAGGATGCGATGACACCGAGGTCATCGACGAGCCCGACTTCTTCGGCATCATGGATAACACTAATGGCGACTGGGCCAAGGTGTTTATTGCTTAGAACGTGCACATGCCGTCCCACTCGAGCAGGTCGCCGCGCACATAGCCCACAACGCCGTCTACTTCGAGCTTATACCATCCGTTGGTCTTTCCCAAGCATTGATAGCAATCGGGAATCCCTTCGGGATGAGGAATTTGTGCTACTACGGGTGAATTGGTAGTAGGTCTCTGTCGCACGTTGAGGCTGCCGGTGCGTGTTTGGTCGTAGAATACCACGCCTTGTCCCTTGGCAGCACGGTAAGTCACCACTTTATGACCGCGCTTGGGCACAGTGGCGATGTCTTGAACAGTAATAGAATAGGTGGACTTGTTAGTCTTGACATACCTTCCCACCACATTTCCTTGGCTGTCGACCACCATCTTCATGCTCTGAGCGTTCATCATGCCAAATCCCAAGAGCAACATTGCTAATGCTAAAAAATTCTTCATCGTTTTATAGTTTTTATAGTTCTTCGTTTTTTAATTGGAACTTCAAAATCAATCTGACAACCGATAACTGAAAACTCACAACTCACAACTCATAACTCACAACTCATAACTCCTATCAATGTGCATCAAGCCAGTTGGTGGCGGTGCCATGGCTGGCGGTGAGGCGCACCTTACCGTGATAGGCGTTCTCCATCTCGGTGACCACGATTTCGGTCACTTTCTCGAGTTCGGCAGGGATGACGTCGAAGTTCAACTCGTCATGCACCTGGAGTATCATCTTGGAACGTATGCCTTCTTCCTCAAAGCGGCGGTGGATGGCTATCATGGCAATCTTTATCACATCGGCAGCGGTGCCCTGGATTGGGGCGTTGACGGCGTTGCGCTCGCTGAAGCTGCGCACCACGGCATTGCGCGAGTTGATGTCGGGCAACATGCGGCGGCGGCCAAAGAGGGTGGTCACATAGCCCTGTTCACGTGCCTGTGCCACGCTCTTGTCGATATATTCTTTCACTTTTGGGAAGGTCTCGAAATAGCCGTCAATGAGCATCTTGGCCTCGCTGCGAGGGATGTTGAGGCGCTGGCTCAATCCAAACGCCGAGATGCCGTAAAGGATGCCGAAGTTGGCAGTCTTGGCCTTGCGGCGCTGGTCGCCTGTTACCTTGTCGAGCGGCTCATGATAAATCTTTGCCGCCGTAATGGCGTGGATGTCCTCGTCTTTGGCAAAAGCGTCGAGCATAGTGGTGTCGTTGCTCAGGTCGGCTACGAGGCGCAGCTCAATCTGCGAATAATCAGCACTGAAGAACACGTTGCCGTCGGCGGGGATGAAGGCGCGGCGAATCTCCTTGCCGTCGTCGCTGCGCACGGGGATGTTCTGCAGGTTAGGATTAGTCGACGACAGTCGGCCGGTAGCTGTCACCGTCTGGTTATAGGTGGTGTGGATGCGCCCTGTGCGTGGGTTCACAAGTGCCGGCAACGCGTTGACATAGGTCGAGAGCAACTTGCGCAAGCCGCGTAGCTCCAAAATCTTGTCGACCAGCGGATGACGGTCGCGCACCTTCATCAGCACCTCCTCGGTGGTGGAATATTGCCCTGTCTTGGTCTTCTTGGCCTTGGCGTCGATTTTCAGATGCCCAAAGAGCACCTCGCCCACCTGTGCCGGAGAGGCGGTGTTGAACTCCATGCCGGCCAACTCGTGGCACTCACGGTCGAGAGCCTCGACTTGCTCCGAGAGTTTGACCGAGTATTCGGCAAGTGCCTTCTTGTCGATGCGCGCACCGGCAATCTCCATGCTCGCCAGCACTCGTGCCAGCGGCATCTCGATAGTGGTGAGCAGATGGGTCATGCCGTTCTCCTCCAGGCGTTTCTCAAGTTCTGGTTTGAGAGTTAGTGCCAAGTCGGCCATCTCGCACGCCCAGTTGCCAAGCTTCTCGGGCTTGACTTGCGTCAACGATTTCTGCTTCTTTCCTTTGGCCCCTATAAGGCTCTCCTGAGTTATTGCCTTGTAGTTGAGCAGTTCTTGGGCAATGAGCGCCGTGCTGTGGCTGCGCTCGGGCTGCAACAGGTAGTGAGCTATGCCGATGTCGAAATAATCTCCTCGGTAGTTGACACCTAAATTGTTGAGTATCACGATATCGCGCTTGATGTCGTTGCTCACGAGCAGCACCTTGCCTTCAAAGAGCGGAGCGATGGCACCCATCATCCATCCCATGTCGTCGAGAGGGAAATAGGTGGCATTGTAACGCTCGCTGCTCACTGCCACTCCCATAAGACGGGCACGCATGGCCTCTTCGCCTTCGGCCACGAGGCACACACCCACGGGGTTGCCGTCGGCAATAAGCTGTTCAACGATTTGAGCTGCCGCGGCATCATCACCCACGATGTTATAGCTGTGCTCATGCGAGTCGATGTTGTAGGTCTCCACCGTCTCGGGTGTGAGCTGTGCTATGTCTTTTGTGTCAAGGGCATCAAAGAGTGATGGTTGATTGGGGTTCTTCTTGGGGTGGTTCACGATTTCAAGCTCGGCTCTCGACACATTTTTCAAGGCCTCGGCTGTAGACGGAGCGTTTTTTACCCCCATATTGGCCTCGCCGTGCTCGATGATTCGAACGGCGAGGGTGCGGAATTCAAGTTCCTTAAACACCTTGGCGAGGGCATGCATGTTGGCTGGCTTGCGTTGCAACTGCTCCTCGTTCCACTCCACTGGCACATCGGTCTTGATGGTGGCGAGGAACTTCGAGAACTTGATTTTGTCGACGTTCTCGGTAACCTTGCGTTGAAGGGCGCCTTTGAGCTTGTCGGTGTTGGCAAGAAGATTTTCTACCGAGCCAAACTCGTGAATCAATTTCTTGGCGGTCACTTCGCCCACTCCAGGGCAACCAGGAATGTTGTCCACACTGTCGCCCATGAGAGCCAGCAGGTCGATTACCTGAAGCGGACTGGTGAAGCCATATTTCGCTTTTATCTCCTCGACACCTTGTATCTCTACATCGCTGCCTTTGCGGCCTGGGTGGTAGATTTTCACGTTCTCCGAGACAAGCTGACCAAAGTCCTTGTCGGGGGTCATCATGTAGGTCTCAAAGCCATGTTCTTGCGACATGTGGGCAAGGGTGCCTATCACATCGTCGGCCTCATAGCCAGGCACCTCGATGACGGGGATGTTGTAGGCCTCGATAATGCGCTTGATGTAAGGCACAGCGAGTTTGATGTCCTCGGGAGTCTCGTCACGGTTGGCCTTGTACTCTTCGTAGGCCTTATGGCGGAATGTGCCGCCAGGAGGGTCGAAGCACACGGCGATGTGGGTGGGCCGCTCCTTCTTGAGAACATCCTGCAACGTGTTGACAAACCCGAAGATTGCCGACGTGTTAAGTCCACCCGACGTGAACCGAGGGTTGCGCATCAGCGCATAGTAGGCGCGAAAAATGAGCGCATAAGCATCGAGGAGAAAAAGCTTCATAATTAGTTTATGATTAAGAGTTAAGTTTTAAATTCCTATACTCTCTAATAAATAGAGCTTTGAGCAAGCTCAGTTCGGCTCTCACTTAACCAAGATTTTCTTACCCTTCTCGATTACGATACCACGATAGTTGTTGTCAACTGGTTGGCCCATGAGGTTGTAGCGCTGAGTGCTACCATTGTTGTCAACATTGATGTTCTCGATACCAGTATAGGTTGTGCCAGCCCATGGAGTGTAGATTACCTCACCCTTTGATGGGTCATCTTCCACATCAAAGATTGTCACGCGTGGGCTTGCTGCCTCGGCAACATACCAGTAGTTGTTTTGAGCGTAGACGGTGTTGGGGGAGTTGTTGTAGAAGTCCCAACGCTGGAACTCGCCTTCGGGATCGAAGCCGTTGGCATACTTGGTGTTACCATTGTTGATAAACACGTTCTCACCGGGGTTGTATTCTACATCTTTAGCCTCTCCGGTGACATAGCCGGCGTTGATGTCAACGTTGCCAATCACTGTAATGCCCCACACGTTGCCCTCGATGTGGTTGCCTTGCATGTAGGCCTTAGCGATTACATTTGCCGAGTTGCAGGTGATGTTGAGACCGCTACCGCCCAGGTCGGGGTCGGAGATGTACTTGTTGTTGAGCACGGTGTTGTTAATCATGCGCACTTCGCCAGGACCAGTGAGGGTGATGCCATAAGAGCAGTTCTCAATAAAGTTGTTGGTAACATAGAGAGTTCCTGTGGGAGGATTTCCGAGCAGGCAAGCCAGAGCGATACCACCCGAGCGAGTGGTTTGAGCTGCACCGTGTACCTCATTGTCATCGATAACGATGTCATAAGGACCAGTAGCACTCATGTTGATGCCGGGATAGAGGCGGGTGCTGGCGGTGGGCTTGTTGATGATGTTGCCCTTGATGGTAATACCGCAAGCCACATTGGCACCGCTTGCTACCGACGAGAGAGTGGGATTTTCAAACACGCAATCCTGAACCAGGTTGCCCTTGCTCAACGAGGTGAAGTTGATAACGGCATTGCCACCCTTGCTGTTGTGGTTGTTGAAGGTGCAACCAGTTGCTGTGAGGCAGCCTTCCTCGGTGCCGTTGCCATAGTTAATACCCACATAGTTGAAAGTGCTGCCAGTGATTGTTGCACTTGCGCCCTCCATGTACATGCGGAATCCCTTGGCAGTACCTTCCGAACCAGGGGCAGCACCAATGGTAGCATTAGTGATGGTGAGGTTGCCATTAACTTCCATTGTTGATGAACCACCAAAGAGCAGGGTCTCGCCTTCGCTGATAATGAGGTCACCATTGATGGTGAAGTAGTTCTTGGTGAGCACGATGTTGTTGTCGTCATAACCAAGGCCACTGACGCCTTCGGGCAGCGATGCGGGCAGATTGATAACATAAGCTCCATCGACTACGGCAACACCGGTTCCGTCCTCAAGAGCTGGAACCAGCTCGGCGAGCTGACTAAGGGTGTAGGTGTTGGCACTTGCCATAAGCGCAATCGCCATAAAGCATAGAGTAAAAATTTTCTTCATGTGTAATTGGGGTTAATAAGTTAATAAAAGAATGAACTGTGACACTTCCCTCGGCACGTCGAGGCAAAACTATCACACAGTGCAAATGTAATACAACTTTTGCAATGCCGCAAATTTATGAATGAAATTTCACCCAAAGTAATGACCAATTGCGCATTATCAACTGTGCATTGTGCAGTATCAACCTTTAGCTCGATGGTGTGAGCAGCAGCAGTCGTGCCACAGGCACAAAGGCACGGTGTGCTATGAGTGAGCCTCCTTCAATTGAGCATTATTATAAGAAAACTTTTTTCATAGAAAAATACCGCAACCTTTGCTTTTTTATTTTTGTTGCACTAACTTTGCATACCGAAAACCTTATAGTGAGGTAACAACACAAAACCACAATCTATCAAAGATGCGAAAAATCATTACCATTGGTGAATCAATCATTGACACCATTTATCAAGACCAACAGCCGCTCTGCTCCTTCGTGGGCGGGCGAGTGAGCAACGCCGCCGCCATCCTTGGTGACTTGGGCCTGCCAGTCGCTATGGTGAGCGAGTGCTGCAACGACAAAGTGGGCGACTGGGTCGTAGACTTTTTTGAAAAACACCACGTCGACACCAAGTCCATCGACCGCTATACCGACGGCACCACCCCTTTTGCCGCCATCTTCAAGCAAGCAGGAGAGCCCGATAAAATTGTGAACTATGGGGTGTATCCAAGCAATCGTTTCAATGTGATTTGGCCTCGCATCGACGAGGACGACATAGTCCTTTTCGGCTCATATTATGCCATCGATGCGCCACAGCGCGAGCGACTCTTCGACCTGTTGAGTTATGCCGCCGAGCGCAAGGCCATCGTCATCTACCTTCCTGGCTTCCAGCACGGCACACAATTCAACATCACAAAGGTGATGCCCAACATCCTCGAGAACTTTGAGGTGTCGAATATCGTTATCGACCACGACAAGGATATAAACAACATGTTCCCCGACCAAGACAGCGACAAAGTCTATAATAATCATATCAAATTCTACGGCCCCACCTACATTCACATCACCCCCGGCGACAACGCAACCATCTACAAGGGTATGGACAAGACCATCTGCCCCTTTACATGCGAGACCAGCAATCACCTGGGGTGGCAGGCGGGATTTATAGCCGGTGTGATATATGAACTCATCGCACGTGACCTTCGATGGATGGATATTGACACCCTGTCTTCGAGCCTGTGGCGTGAGATCATGGAGGGGGCTTTTGAGTTTGCCGCTGGCAGCATTTCCTACCACGACAAAGGTATTGACCCCTTGTTTGTCAGCAATAAGCGCGCCGCTCTACCTCAGTAAAGTTCTCAGCTTTGAACTATGAACACTATAACCTATGAACCCATAAGTCCACAATGAAGCCATTACTATTAGAAGCCTCGTTTCCCAAGCTCAACTGCGACATCACTCTCGCAAAGGCACAAATCGACACGCTTGGCAAGCAACCCAACCTTGAAGGGATGACGCGTGAAGCAATCCTCGAGGTGAATGTGTGGCATGTGTTCAACCTCATCAGTAATGGCAACACCCAGGATGCCGCACCCCTCATTGACACTCTTGTCTTTGACGAGAGCTACAGCGACATGAAGCCACTGCACGTGAGCTGGTTGTGGCTGGCGCGAATGACGATATTCATTGCCAATGACGACTACATGCTTGCCTTGGGTGCCGCCGAAAACGGCTTGCTGAAAATGGCCGACATCACCAGCAAGAAAAGAGAGGACTTTCTCGCTATTTTGGCGTCACTGCTCTATAACCTTGCATCGGTTCACAACAGCCTGGGCGACAATGCCCGAGCCAAGAAGGAACTCACCAAGTGCCAGAAACTCTTTGAGCGCTTGGTGAAGAAGAACGAACGCAAGTTCTCGCCCATGCTCCTCTATGCCATCGAAGCATCGACGAGCATCATCTCCTCGAAGGCCCAGCTCATGGAAGTGCTCAAGCACTATGACGACGAAGTGAAACTCTATACAAGCATGCTCAACAACGGCGACAGCAAGAAGACCCGTGAAGCCCTCATCAATCTTGTCAATTCGCTAAAGAAAGAAGGCGACATCATGATGGAAATGGGCAACGGTCGCAACGCCGCCAAATATTATACCAAGGCACTCCGCTACCAGAAGAAGGTGAGCAACAACATGGGGCACAAGGAGCTTGTGCTCTCGATTTGCCTTGCCAAGGCCCTCAACAAAGTTGTGAACAGGCGTGAGAGTGCCGAGCAGCTCCTCCAGTCGTTACAACCGTTGGCAAAGAAACTCAATGCCACCAATGAACTGATAGAAATCGAGAACCTGCTCAACAACAAGAACAAAAACACCAATATCATGTCGCTGCTCAAAGGAATCTTTTGATTAAGTAGTGAGTTAGGGACTGTCGGCGCATTCCGCAATAGTGCATTAAAACCATGAACTGTGAGCTTTAAACTATCAACTAAGAATAATGTCTTTTAATTATAAGTTCATTCTGAATTACTATAAACTGAAAAAACATGTCAACCGACTTACATAACGACATCTCCATTGAACTTCCCCATGTAGAAGGACTCAAGGTGGGCATTGTGGCTGCCAGGTGGAACAACCAGGTCACCGACCCACTGCTCAACGGAGCCATCGAGCGCATCGTGCAGGAAGGTTATAGCAGGGAAAGCATCACCGTGCAACGAGTTCCGGGAACTGTGGAGCTCACCTTCGCGGCAGCACAGATGGCGCGGAGCGGCAAGTTTGACGCCGTGATAATGATAGGATGCGTGATTCGTGGCGGCACTCCCCACTTCGACTATGTGTGTGACAATGCCACGCAGGGCTGCGCCATCCTCAACGCCACTCAGCAGGTGCCCATCATCTTCTGTGTGCTCACCACCGACAACGAGCAACAGGCCCTTGACCGTGCCGGCGGCGCGCTGTGCAACAAGGGCACCGAGGCCGCCGAAGCAGCTATCGAGATGGCCCACATCGCTCGCAACTACAAGTAATACCTTCATTAATACATTTTTAGTCATGAAAAAAATCACAAATCGCCTTTTGCCAGTTGTTTTATTAATCGTTTGTATGGCATTAGGAACAACATCGGCGCAAGCCAAGCGTACAAGATCCACGCGCAACGTTTACTACATCGTGTGTGGCAGTTATTCTTCGCTCGAAGATGCCATCAGGCAGAGTGAGAACATGAGTGAAGTACTGTTCTATCCCGTCTATAAAGCCAAAGTCAACGGCAAGACAGTCTATCGCTTGTGTTGCGAGTGCTATTACAACAAAGCCGATGCAGAAAAAGACCTCAACGGCATCCTTAGCGGTTTTAAAGCCGATGACTGGTGGATATGGCAATCCAAAGGTCTCGCCAAGTGTGTTTACCAACCCTACTCGCCTAAAGGCGACGGTGAACGCATCCCTGTACTCAAACCCAACACCAAGGCAATCAGCGACGATTAACAACCATACAGCGATAGTAGTGAAATCGACAAAAATTAGGTTTCACTCAGCCGATGCACGCATTGAAATCCTAATGACCTATTAGGGTTAGATATTGTTTGCGTGTGCAACAATTTATACTCCTTATAATAAAAAACTACTGTTTTTAGGTGCCTAATCCCGAAAAGTCACAAAATCCTGAAATTTTGATATTAATTGAGATTTTTAGTATATTTGCATTCTAAAAATTGATAGTAATGGCTTACGACTACAACTCAATACAGTTACATGTTTCTGAGCTACTTAAGCATCGAGAGACATCAGAGGTGGAATATAAATCTGCAAAAGGTGGTTTCCCAAAAAGTTTTTGGGACACTTATTCTGCATTTGCTAATACTCATGGCGGAACAATCATTCTTGGTGTAAAAGAGACAAAAGGTGTTTTTACATTAAACAACCTGTCAGACAATGAGATCGATAAATTACTGAAAGAATTTTGGAGTGGAGCGCATAACAAGAGTACAATCAACGTTTGTCTCCTTAAAGACAGCGATGTTGAGGTTGCTAATATAGACGGAAAGAAAGTGGTTTTATTTCATGTTCCACAGGCACAAAGAGATCAACGCCCAGTACATCGTACACTCAATGCCTTTAAAGGAACATATCGACGCAACTACGAGGGGGACTATTTGTGTGGCGACACCGAAGTTCGCAGGATGTATGCCGATGCCGATATCAATAGACCAGCAGATGGGAGGATTCTAAAGAATTATTCTTGGGATGATATTGATATACCATCTTTTGAACAATATTGCCGACTGTTTTCGTTGGCAAAACCAGATCATCCTTGGCTTTCTTTAGGAAATGATGAACTGATGAGAAAATTAGGTGGTTATCGTAAAGATAGAGAAACTCAGGAAGAGGGTTTTACATTAGCTGGGTTACTCATGTTTGGCAAATATGACTCCATCAAAGAGGAAACTTGCGCTCCAAGATTTTTCCCAGATTATAAAGAAATTCCTAACGATACGAGTAAGACTCGATGGCTTGACCGTGTATGTCCAGATGGGACATGGGAAAGCAATCTTTTTCAGTTTTATCGTCGAGTGTTACCTAAATTGCAAGAAGTAATACCTACACCTTTTAAATTGGAAGGTAATCAACGCCGAGATGATACTCCTGCACATGAAGCCCTGCGTGAAGCATTTGCCAACCTATGTGTGCATGCCGATTATAGTGAGGACTCATCCTTGTTGGTATTTAGATATCCTCACAAAATCGTGTTCTCCAATCCCGGTATCATGTTAATATCTCGACAACAATACTATAGAGGTGGCGAGAGTGTATGTCGAAATACTAGCCTGCAACAAATGTTTATGATGATCGGCTCTGCCGAGAAAGCGGGAAGCGGTGTTGATAAAATCTTAAAAGGTTGGGAAACTCTCAACTGGAAAAAACCTTACCCAATAGAAAAGGCTCAACCAAATAAAGTTGAGTTAGTCATGCCATTGGAATCTTTATTAGATGAGGCTGTCCTTCGTGAATTAAAGCATATTTTTGGTTCAAAAATGAATACAATGGAGCAGGATGAAATTATGGTTCTCTCTATGGCTTTGACCGAAGAAATAATAAATAACGAGCGATTGCGTGATGTTTTATCGTTACACCCAGCAGACATTACTCATTTGTTACAAAAACTTTGTAAAGAAGGTTTTTTGACATCTACAGGATATGGTAGAGGAACCGTTTATCGTCTAAATGATACAATTTCAGATGAAGTATCCTTACATACAGAAGCCAATAACCTTACAAGTACTAACACGAGTGATCCCCAAGCCAATGTGCTTTATATAACAGCGTCTGATGATAATAAGATGAAACAGGAAGATAAAACCTTACAAGTTCAAGATATAAACCTTACAAGCTCAGAAGAAGAAACCTTACAAGTTAAAGAAGATAACCTTACAAGTTTAAGACCTTCTAGAATGAGACGAGTACAACTTCAAAAAATGATTCTTGAGTTTTGTACTGAATGGAGAAGTGCTGAAGAGATTGCAAGATATGTTCAACGAAACAAACAGTATATTCGTGGTGAGGTGTTGTCTAAAATGGAACATCTCCTAATAAGAAAATTCCCAACCAAAGAAAACCATCCTGGACAGAAGTATAAAATTAAGGGCTAATGTCTTTTAACGCTTTAATAAATAAGCATTAGATATACATTAAGATTTTAAGAAATAAAATTTAGTAAAATAATCAGTATATTTGCATCATAAATCAACTAATTGGCATCAATGACATGATACCGATAAAGGAGAGTAAAAAACATAATATCTTTTGACAACACATGAAAAAAGAAGAAATATTAGCACTGTTCAATAGCTACGAAGATGCGGTTTGCATGATTGATGAAACCGAGTGCTGGAGCGCCAGAGATCTACAGAAACTCTTCGGATATAAGCTTTGGCAAAATTTTACTAATGTAATCAACAAAGCCAAGGAAGCTTGCGTTAATGTTGGTCAAGACATACAAGACCATTTTATTGAGCTCAATAAAATGGTTGAATTAGGTAGTGGCGCTCTGCGTGAGGTAGATGACATCATGCTCACTCGTTATGCTTGCTACCTTGTGGCACAAAATGGAGATCCTCGCAAACCTCAGATAGCTTTTGCGCAAACATACTTTGCAGTGCAAACAAGACGAGCAGAGCTGATAGAGCAGAGACTGTTAGAGGTTGAGCGAGTCAAAGCTAGCAAAATTCATGTAAATAGCCATAAAGAACTCCGTAATTTGACATGGAATGATGTAATTACCAGTAACAAACGGCCAAAAGGGACAACCGATGTTATAAAGTATTACATTCAAGAAAACTACGATTCTTTTGGAAAAGAGTGGCTGCAAAACTTTAAGCCCGTTTTAGATAAATTGTTAGATGTTTTTGACTTGAATTGAAATTATTATGGGCAAAACAGTAACAACATATTAATGGTGAGACTGAAAACTGCCACAAACGAGGAAGTATCACGACAGCAAAAAAGCATTTTGGCAAACGACATTGATGTTTATCAAAAAACATACTAATATTATATTTCAAGTAGTTATACATAATAATAAAGGGATTATAATATAAGATGAAAAATGAACAGAATAGTACTTATAGGAAACGGCTTTGACTTGGCTCATGGTCTTAATACTAGATATGAAGATTTCATTAATTGGTATTGGGATTATCGGGTTGATGGATTTAAGGGCAATGTTAGAACAATATCAAAAGATTCTTTGTGTTCATTTGAAATTAAGAATCCCTATAATTGTTGGAATACGTTCTATTTCAATTTATCTCAGACTTTTTATAAAAAGCCAGGGAAAGACATTATTAAATTAATTATTGATGATCCTGAAAAATTCAACGTGGTTTTTTCTCCATTCTTTAGTAGAATAATTAACAGCATTGAAACCAAAGGATGGGTTGATATTGAGAATGAGTACTATAATTTGTTGACAGAATATGCCTTAAATAATGAGTCTGATATAAACCTAATAAATCTTAACAAACAACTACAATATTTGCAGGAACGGTTGATTGATTATTTAAGGCTTATAAATCAACATGATATCGTTGTGAATGATAAAATAAAAGATAAAATCTATGCGCCAATTAACTCCTCTGATGTTTCCATTGAGGCAAGAAAGATTGTGGAAGATTATGTTGAATGGTGGAAAAAACAGGAAAAAACAATTTGGGAGCGCAAATTGTTTAATTATGGCTTTACAGGTGTGAATTTTGCACACTACATACATGATGCGGAAATGCGAATTAAAGATCCTGATTTTTTCCCAGATTATCCTCCACTTTTTATGTTGCCAGACAATATAATGCTATTGAGTTTTAACTACACTAAAACCGCGTATGAGTATTTAATAAATAATAAACAGAATTTTCTTCTTAACTATATTCATGGGAGAATTGAAAAGCCACAAAGCATCATATTTGGTTATGGCGATGAGTTAGATGAGAATTATTATAAACTCCAAAAACTTAATAACAATGAATGTCTTAGCAATGTAAAGACTATTAAGTATCAAGAGTCGGACAATTATAGAAAAGTGTTGGAATTTGTTGAGTCTGCACCATTTCAAGTTTGTATCATGGGACATTCTTGTGGTAACTCTGACCGAACCTTACTAAACACACTTTTCGAGCATAAGAATTGTATTTCCATTAAGCCCTATTACTATAAAAAGACTGATGGAACAGATAACTATATAGAACTTATTCAGAATATCAGCAGGAATTTTACTGATATGAAGTTAATGCGAGATAGAGTGGTTAATAAAACATATTGTGAACCTCTTGTTGAGTGAGAAATAATAGAGATAAATAGTTTAAATCATAATTTATTATAACAATCATCTATGACACCAAAAAATAAACTCTTAGCCCTTGCTGCTGTGCTGATGTGCCTCTCGGTGGCACCTGATGCGGCGGCACAGAATTCTAATGCCGTGGGCAACAACGAGATTATCCTGCACGCCTGGTCATGGTCGTTCAACACTATCACGGAGCATCTTCAAGAAATCAAGGACGCTGGATTTACCATAGTTCAAACCTCCCCCATCAATGAATGTTATGTGGGTGACAATGGCGGACGGCAACTCTTCGGCAACGGGAAGTGGTATTATCACTATCAGCCCACCGACTGGACCATAGGCAACTACCAGTTGGGAAGCCGCGACGAGTTCAAAAACATGTGTGAGCAAGCCCGTGCGCTTGGCCTGCGAGTGATAGTCGACGTTCTTCCCAACCACACCGTGATTGACCGCACTCACATCAATGCGCGCCTGGACAGCGCCGTGAATGGACGCGAGAATCTGTTTCATGCCAACGGACTGTGGCCCATCGCCGACTACAGCGACCGCTACCAGTGTACTACCGGCGAGATGGGAAAACTGCCCGATGTGAATACCGAAAACCCCGATTTCCAATATTATTACATGCAGTTCATAAACGATGTGCTGGCATGTGGAGCCAGAGGCTTCCGCTACGACACCGCAAAGCACATAGGCCTGCCCAACGAGCCACGCGACCCGAAATCGCCACAAAACGACTTTTGGGATGTGGCAACAGGGCGAAAAGCAGTGAAGGGACTATGGCTCTCAATTCCACGCGACCAGCTCTTTATCTATGGAGAGGTGCTGCAAGACCGCAATGTGCCCGAGCAAGGCTATGCCGAGTATATGGATCTCACCGCAAGCAACTATGGCTGGGTGCTGCGCAACGCTCTCTGTCAACACAACGCCAAGGAAGGAGACCTGCTCAACTGGCATCACAGCGTGGACCCCGCCCACCTCGTGACTTGGGTGGAATCGCACGACACCTATTGCAACGCCCATGAATCGGCAGGAATGAGCGATGAACTCGTGCGCTTGGGATGGATATTCCTCACCGCACGCCAGTATGGCACACCACTGTTCTATTCCCGCCCTCACGGTAGTACCCGTGAGAACTACTGGGGAGACAACGAGATTGGCAAAGTGGGCAATGACGAGTTCAAGCACCCCGCAGTGCGTGCCGTCAACGAGTTCCGCCACAACAACTACAATCAACCCGAGAACATCATTATCAGCGAAGACGGCAAGCAGATTATCGTGGAGCGAGGCAGCAAAGCCGCCGTGATTATCAACCTCGACGAGCAGGCAGCCACTGTAGCTATTCCTGTGACTATCGAAAACGGCAAATATCGCGACGCTGTAACACAAAGCGTGCTGCAAGTCAAGAAAGGGGTACTCAGTGCCACCCTCGAGCCCATGACGGCCTACATCCTGAGCAAGTGAGAAACCCTCTTAAAAGAATCAAACTATGGCAACCCCCAAAACAAAACAAGAACTTCTAACCGCGATGGCCGACAGCTATGCTAAGCTGAATGAACAGATAGGCAAGATGACTGCAGCCGAACTTGAAGCGCCGTTCCTGTTAGCCAACGACACAAAAAAATGTGGCGCACGGTGGATTTATGACCAATGCCCGCGCGACCTTCTCATCCATCTTTATGAATGGCAGGTGCTGATGCGCGAGTTTGTCAACAACATACGCGCAGGCAAGCAACGCGACTACCTTCCCGACGAGTACCGCAAAAACTACCACGAGATGGATAAGATGCTGGTGGAGAAGCACCAAGGCACATCATTCGTTAAGGCGCAACAACTACTGCACCAGACTCATGAAGAGATGCTGCAACTTGCCGAGAGCTTCACCGAGGAAGAACTGTTTGGCAAAGGATACTACCGCTGCACCTATACCACCACCATGGCGGCCTACTTCGCAAGCGTCACCACAAGCCCGTACGGGCAGGCAACGAAGCAACTGAAAACGCATCTCAAAAACGTGAAAAGCAAATAGAGCCAAGATATCCTGTCCGGGTCCCCGCACGTGCGGGGTGGGCGCTAATATTTGATCAAAATTTAATTTAAAATTACATAGTTGCTCAGGGCATTTTTTATTAAATTTTCCATTGCTGTCCACAATTTTTAGTGGACAGCAATGAAAAAAAGGTTCAAGTAATGTTCCAGCAGAAATAAAACAAGGTGCCGAAACTTTTTCAGTTTCAGCACCTTGCGCTTTTAAGCCAGTACCCAGAGCCGAACTACTTAAATAGGAATTTGCTATATTTGGCTTAATTTGTAAGTCATTGATTTACACCGCAAATATAGGTATATTTTTGGAAATAGAAAGCAATAGAATATATTAAAATATATTAAATGTTGATGTAATGTTGATGCAATGTTGATGCAATTCTTTATCTTTGCAGTGAATTATAAAATGATTGAATTATGGCAAAGACAAAAATCACAACATTTGCACTTATCTTGAACAGCAGACCTAATAGATTTGGCAAGTATGCCATTTATATCAGGATTATTCAAGATAGGAAGGTTACAAAGGTAAAGACTCCAGTCGAGGTAAGCAAGAAGGACTGGAACCCTGAAGGTGGCAAGAATGAAAACTGGGTAAGGCAAAGTGACCCTGATTATTCAAACAAGAATGACACCCTAAAAAATGAACTTGCAAAAATCAAGGACACCTATCAAAAACTAAAGAAAGATTCAATCGCCACACCTGAAAGAATCATTGCTGCTGTTAATGCTGGCGAAAGCAGTGAAACATTCTTGAAAGTCGAAAAAAGCAAGGCTGGCATCACCATGACTGGCTTTGCAGCCGAAAGGACACAAGACATTCTTGATGCTGGTGGCATCAGGAACTGGAAGAAATATAATGGCTTCCTCAACAAACTTGCCGACTTCATGGCAAAGAAGATGAGGAAGAAGGAACTGCTGTTTGCCGACATCACACCAGCACTGCTGACAAGATTTGATGCCTACCTTCACACACTCCACAATGCAAGAAGCAAGAAGGAAGCTGGCAAGATGCTGCATCAAAACACCATTGTAGTAATCTTCAACATCTTTAGAACACTCATGAGAAAGGGCATGAAACTGGGATTCATCACACCTGACAAGAACCCTTTCATCACTTTCAAATATAGTGGCATCAAGACTGAAAAAGAAAAGCTTGAAATAGCTGAAATGGAAGCACTGGAAGCACTGGAACTGGAAGAAGGTAGCCTTGACTGGCACAGCCGAAATTGCTTCTTATTCAGTTTCTATTGCGCTGGCATCAGGGCTGGTGACTTGCTTCAGTTAAGGTGGCTTAATGTTGAGGGTGGTAGGCTTAACTATCAAATGGGCAAGAACCATAAGACGAGGGACTTGAAGCTTGTGCCACAAGCAGCAGCCATTCTTGACTTGTATCGCAGTGAAAACAGCAAGCCCACTGACTACATCTTTCCCTTCATGGACAACCGAAAGACTTATGCCAGTGCCGTAAGTCAGGCAGATAGGGACACCCTTCCCAGTGACATGAAGCAGAAACTATTTGAGGAAGTATCAGCCAAAAATGCACTGATAAACAAGAGCCTGAAAAGACTGGCTACAAAGGCTGGCATCAGCAAGAAGGTGTCGATGCACATCAGCCGACATTCCTTTGCCAGTATCGCAGTGCAAAAGGGCTTGGAAAGTAACAAGGTAAAATCACTGCTGGCACATTCAAGACTGCAAACCACTGAAGGCTACATGGGCAATTTCAGCAGCAGTGAGAATGACAAAGCACTTGAATCAGTATTTGAACACCCAGCCGACAAGAAGGCACAACTGCTGGCACTGATTCAAGGAATGAGTGAAGAAGATGTGGCATCGGTGCTGGCTACCCTCGACAAATAATAGTAACAAATTAATTAAAGATAATCCTATAATAATCAGGTGAATTATGAAAGATATTGAACTAAACACAATACAAGAACTTCTTGAAATCTATGGGATTCAAGATGAGGAATACTATTCTTCTGACATCATTCAAGATGAGGATGGGGATTATTCGGAGGTACGTTATTCGTTTAGTGAAACCATATTAAATGAACTTCACACCCTCATAGGGTATGAGGAACAAAATAGAATTGCATCCGAATTTAAAAATGATTTCTTTAACAAGATGCAAGACCTTGCCAATGTCTATGACTTCTTGTGCAAATGCATAGGGAAGGTCACAATGAAAGGTTCTATGCTCAACCCACAAGGCAAAGAATCAAAGCTTTCAATTAGCATAGATTCCAGCAGCATCAACACCGCCAGCATAAAAGATGCCATAAGGAAAGAACTTGAAAGCACCTACCCATATAACCATAATGGCATAGACTCACGCACAATAGACAAGAGCCTTGCCCCTAAAATATCAAAGGCGAAACCCAAAAGCCATGACTATGGTAGTTCTTGTGCGTATCTAATAGAGCATGCAGGTCTAAAGAAACAAGAATTTAACACAATCCAACAGCTTCAATCATTTGTCTATGACTTGTTAGCCATCGCCAATCTTATAGAGAAACCTGCTGATGACTGCAAGGAACTGGGAGAAAAAGGAAGGTATGAAGAAACAAACTTACTTGGCAGAAGAAAAGCGGAGTTTGTTAGAGCATGGCTGACTGCGATAGATTACAAACTTGAATTAACCAAATAACACAAAACGATATGCCAAACCAAATTGACAAGAATAAGAAGTATAAGATTACTTATACAAACTTCTTAACTGGCGAGCATGGCAGTTACATCGCCAAAGGAAGTGATGTCTTTGTAGGACACAACCAATGCAATGCCGTACAACAAGGAGATAAGATGGCTGAATATCTTGGAGTGGTTGCAGACCTGAATGCGTTAGCAAAGAAGATGTATGATTTATCATACAAGAATGATGTAGAACTGCTGCGCCCTTATGCTTTGTTGCTGGATGAGATAGGGAATATATTATATCGTGAAATCTGCTAACTTGTTGATACCACCACCCCTCGTTAGATAGCACACACTCATAGTGCAATGCCGACTATTCCCTCATATAGAAACTTCTCTTAACATAATCGCCAAAGAAATCCATTGAATACGTTTTGGAATAGCAATATTTTCGCTATCTTTGCGAGTGCAATAACACTTTAGATTTTATGTTTAGAGATATAGAAAATATTGGTGCCGAGTTCAGACACTATCGCCAAAAGATGTGTAGAGTGTCAGTGCCTGAATTGAGTAAGCGAACTGGGATATGTGCAACCCAAATCTACAAGTTTGAACGAGGACAAAGCGACATCAAATTAAGGACACTGGTAAGGCTTATAAATGCGCTGGGGCATCAACTATCAGTAACGATATAAAATGCCCTCACAAGGCAAATGTGTGAGTCCTCGGCAGTATTATTAATTGCTATGCTGCCTGCGACTAATGCTCATTGCCAGTGCAAGAACCTCTTGAGGCTGGGGCTGTCACACTTCGCTATATGGAGTTCCTTTTGACGGCTGGGACTCCGATTGGTTTGCGCCATGTGTCAAGGTTTGCGCCAGTAGAATCATGGCTGGTATTCCTTTTTCCTTTCAGGCGAAAAATAAAAAAATCTTCTTTTTCAGTCGCAAGACTTATAGAAATAATTATTTAAATTATTATTTTAATCTATTATATAATCTATTATATAAACAATCATTTAAGATGTACACCATTTGTACTGCCATTGTACACCATTTGTACACCATAAGTACACCCTTTGTACTGCTATGTGTACACCCTATGTAACCCCAACGGCATACCTATGTATCTCCAGCGACATACCCATGTAAGTATGTACACCTTAAATAATGCTATGGCGGCTTCTTGCCCAGCTTCGCCAGTACTCTATCCCTTGTGTCCCTCATCTTGGCATTATAACAATTCTCGCTGATGTGTCGCTTGGATTCAACTGCTTCTATTAGTTTCTCCAGCGATAGCCTTGTGCTGGCATAATAACCCCTATCATGATGGGAGTATGTTGCTGTGTGAAATTCGGCAGCAAGCTTTCTCCTGATCGTTCCCCTTTTCTTGCGAGTGTAGTAACTGGCGATTAGCGGATGGCTATTCGCCTTCAGGTCGGCTTCACTGGCGAATGCCTTGCTTCTCCCATTCATCCGAGCAAACAGCATAAGGTCATTAGTCTTGCAGTAACCCTTGTTCCCGACAATACTTTTCATGGCGAGAAATGCCAGCCACATAACCCTTTCGGTGTCGAAGTCATAAGGATAAGTATTGGAGTTTATTTCTTCTGGGCTTTCTGCAAACCTTTCTCGCAACTGCCAGTACTTATCCCTTGAAATTCCCACCCTTGGCCCCTTATAGGTGGCATACACTTCACCACAATGGCGATACCACCATTCCAGCTGCCCTTGTGTGTAGTTGCGTCTTTCCGCAGGATAGTCCATGTTTTCAATAGCAAGTTCAATTTTGCGATAGCCCATTGCCCCATTAAGAACTTTGGTCCCATTCTCATTCTCGCCTTGGGTCCTCTTGATATAGTCATAGGTAGCCCAAGCAAGAATATCCCTGAAAACCCCATCAGGATTATCAAGGATGCCAGCCAGCAAAGTTATGGGGAAGTTATAATAGTCTTCTCCTAAGTGCATCATTGCTATTTGTTTTTTGTGCTGTCGAGAAAGCAACATAATCGCCACCTAAGGCGATGTTTCCCCTCGTCAGGCAGTTATACCATTGAAACAATTTAACCGATTGTGGGCTGTGTTGTGAGCCTTTTGGGGCATCCACAAACACAACCAACAATCCTCGCCAAACTATTTTGTTATCTCCGAGAAAACCACTATCTTTGCAGATGTGATTTGGCTTATAGAAGTCAATCATTTTATAATTCATCTTGAAGGGGGCACTGTGAAGCACTCCCTTCATTTTTTGTTTTGACTTCCTCAACATGTTCACCAAGAAACTGCATCGCTTGCTGCAAACCATCAAGGCTTCCCATGCCAGCGAAATAGTAGATAGTTATCGATTCCCATTCATCGGAAGTGTGAAGCACCACCAAATCACCAGTATCACCCTCAACCCTGCCTGATACACTAGTAATGCCCAGTGTTCCATAACCTATAAATTCAGGATGTGCTGGCACTTGCCAAAGCTGTGTCCTTACCGAGTAAGGCTTGTACTGCTTCAATGGCGATTCCTCAACCTTCGTGAACTTCCCAAGCAACTGCCCAATGTTGGTGTGCTGGAGATTCCTTCCCTTGCGCTGCACACTCGCCATGTCATGGCTACTGATAGATAACCTATTCGGCATTATTCGGCTGCCACTTTGCCAAAAGTAACTTGTGCTGGTGCCTTCCTTGTGCTGGTAGATAGCTATCTGCATAGACTGGCTTATAGCCGAGTCAGTCATTTTATAATTCGTCATGTTTGTCTCCTTTCTTTACGGATTCTAAAAATTCATAAACCAAGCCCCTTGCTTCGCTGTCGGCATAGCCAAGAAGATGATAGTGCATCAGCAAGGCAAACTCACAGCGATTAATCAGAAAGGCAGCCCTATCGCCATCTTTTCCTTCAACCGATGTCAGTTCATCAGACATGTGCTTAATGCCTTGCCAAAGGCAATCCGCCAAGATTATTGAAGGTACTTGCATCGGCAGTTGACCTTTGCCGATACGAGGAAGCCTGATGCTTTTCCCAACCAGCATAGCCCTGATGCTGCTGGCTTCGCTGTTCTGCTTGCTCATACGGCACACTCCTTTCTTGCTTTGATGTAGTGCTGCTGCAAGAATGCTTCGATGTCAGCCCTTTTCACATAGATTTTTCTACCGAACTGACTGAAGGGGATCACCCTCTTGTCACGATAATCTTGCCATGTCTTTGCCGAAACACCGAGCATCTTCCTTGCTTTGGCACTCTCAATCCACTGGCTGTTAATCTCACTCTCATTTTTGGTTTGTAGTGTGTCCTTCACTTCTTTCAGCAAATCCTTGATGCCTACCCATTCCGATTCAGGAAGCACCACTACTGGTGGAATTGCTGGTGTTGCAGTGTTGTTGTTCATTATAAAATTTCACACCAAGTTTTACAGCCAAAACATCATGACTTTGCTTGATGTCGGTGCAAAGGTAGAAATCCGACATATTAGGAATAGAGAGAAAAAAATGTGGAAAAAAAATTTTTTTTCCACAAAAAAATTCCACAAAATCACCCCCAAAAAAACTAAAAATAATGTGAGAAACATAGCTTGAGGACAAAATGTTGATGTATTGTTGATGTAATTAAAAGGAAAAGACACCGCAAATAATTGATTTGCAGTGCCTTTTTGCTTTTAAGCCAGTACCCAGAGCCGGGGTCGAACCGGCACGGGTGTTACCCCACTGGTGTTTGAGACCAGCGCGTCTACCGATTCCGCCATCTGGGCTCGAAAAGCGGTTGCAAAAGTAGTAAATAATTGAGAACTACAAACCTCGAATTGAGAATTATTTTTAATTTTGGCAGTTTTTTGACATTTTTTTAGATTTTACTCATGCCATTGGCGTAATCAAGGCGAGGTCGTCGCTCACAATTTCAGTCTCAGTTTGTTGTCAGCTTCTGATAAAGCTCAAAGAGGCGCGCAACGCACTCACTCTCGGTCATGGTGATGGGGAAGCCGTAGGCGGCCATTACAGCACGGTCGTTTTGCTGATGCGCTTTGCGCAGCTCGGGAGGCATGGTAAGCTCATCGTAGAGGTCGGCAAGGCTTGAATCGGGGTACAACGCCCTGGCGTCGAGGATGCCCTGCGCAGTCGTAGCAATCTTCTCACGCTGCTCATCACTCACCTCGGGCCACGGGAAGTTGTTATAGACAACATCCTTGCTGTAGCGATAATCGCTCTTTAACCTGCCACAGACAGCCCTCATCCACGCCATGTGAACATTGCTCTCCAAAACGCCAAAGTGATACAGTGACGCATCAGGGATGATAAGAACGGCATCAGTTGGAATAATTTCGTTTGAAAGAAAGTCAAGAGGAACATATCTCCTTCTCTCTGATGTTACGCGTGGCACCACTATATATGTATCAGGATTTAATTGTTCCCTAAAAAGATGAGGAGTTTCAGCAAGTTTTCTTCTTCCTGGGTCAGGTGCGTTTTCTCTATCTTCTTTACAAGCCTGAATTCTTTGCATTACAAGAGGCATTTTGCGCAATTCAGCAGGAGAAACACCAACAAGCCACAAGCACCACCTTTCTTTATTATTAATAAACTCTGCTGCACCAAGTAGTTTTTTGATATATGGTTTAGAGGCTGGTTCTTTTGCAATAAAATCGCTATAATCTTTAGCTTCAATGATAAGATGACCACCATCGGCTGGTCTGTTACCAGTAATCATATTAGTGACATCACATAAAGGCTTGTTCCTGCTTTCAATAAACACCTCTGGCGCATCAATCAAATAAGGATTAATGATTTGTGCTTCTTTCTTCTTATCGTTATCAAAAATGAACTTTTTTGTATTCATCACATTGCTAAAGCCAACTATGACGCAATGCACGTGAGCCTTATCGCTTGCTTCGCTGTCCCAACGGAAGGTGCGGTAGGCAAAATCAATGTGGATATCGAAAAGTTCCTTTAAAGGTTTCCAAATAAATGCAACTTGTTCACCTTGAGTAATGCTGTTGGTAGAAACCAATGCAGCTCTAATTTTAGTGCCAAGCATCAATTGTGCTGCTTTATAGTACCATCCTGCAACATAATCAATTTTTCCAGCGGTCTTGAATGGCTTTCCATTTTTGTCAACAAAAACACTCAAGATATCTTCTTTCTGTGCTTTGTTTTGGTTTGAATACCCAATAAATGGCGGATTTCCGATTATATAATCCAGCTCATCTTTCGGCACTACCGTTTCCCAGTCGATGCGCAGGGCGTTGCCCTCATGGATGTTGGCATTGGCTTTCAGTGGCAGGAAGTCAAGATCATGCTTGATAATCTGCTCAGTCTCAGCAAGCATCTGCGACTCGCTAATCCACAGCGCTGTAGTGGCGACGGTAACGGCGAAGTCGTTAATCTCGATGCCATAGAACTGGTTGATATTCACCTTGATGGGCGAGAACTCCTCGAAGCCTATAAATGCCTGTCCGTGAGTCATGGCACTAACCACGCGGTTCTCAAGTCGGCGCAGCGACAGGTAGGTCTCGGTCAAGAAATTGCCCGAACCGCAGGCAGGGTCTAAAAAAGTCAGGCTTGCAAGCTTGTCTTGATAGGCGCTAAGCAGTTTTTGACGCTTTTTCTCAACTTTCTCCTCTAGTATGTCCTCAAGCTCCAGTTTCAAATCATCAAGGAATAGTGGGTCGATTACCTTGTGTATGTTCTCGATGCTCGTGTAATGCATGCCACCGCTGCGGCGAGTCTCGGGGTTGAGAGTGCTCTCAAACATCGCTCCGAAAATCGTTGGACTTATCTCGCTCCAGTCAAAGTCGAGCGATGCCTTCTGCAACAGCAGTTCACGCAGCTCGGGAGTGAACTGAGGGATGTCGATATACTCGGCAAACACGCCCTTGGCATAGGGAAAAGCTTTAAGGTCGTCACGGAGATAACGGCTGCGTTCCTCAATGGGAGTGTTAAGAGCCTTAAACAGCTCCAACAATGCAGTGCGCATCATCTCGGTGTCATACTTGACAAGGTAGTCGTGGAACTGGTCACGAGTGAAGATGCCGGCATCCTCGGCATAGAGGCAGAAAACGAGACGCACACACAAGATGTTGAGCTGCTGCAAGGTCTCAGGGTCACGGTCACCATACTGCTCGAGCATGGCATCGTAGATGGCACCTATTATCTCGCCGGCCTGCATCGAGACCTCCATCTCACGGGATATGTGCTCGCTTTTCACGTCGACAAGGAACTGCAGGCGGTAGTACTCTTTCTCGAGGCATGCGAGCAGCACCTGCTCGGGCTCGCTGTTGGGCTGCTCCATATCGTAGATAAGAAACTCCTGGAAGTTGCTCACCACCACCCATCGTGGATGGCGGCTCAAGGGCAGACCGATGACATAACGCTTGGCCTGCTGGAAGGGGGTCAACAGGGTGCCGTCGCTCTGCTTGATGGGCTTGCGCAGGTCTTTGTCGAGGCTTTTCTGCTCGATAAGCACCTTGGTCGAGGGGATATAACCATCGATGAACGACGTGCTGTCGAGCATCACTTGGTCTTCAAACTCGATAAAGTCGGCTGCATGCTCCACGCCCAGCACCTCGCTCAGCAGCTGAAGCCAGAACTTCTGGCTCTCGCCTTTCTCGTAGCCGCGCCCTGCCCACTGGGCAGCAAATTCACGCGCCGCATTCCTCTGTTGTTTCTCGGTCATCGATTCTCGTTTTAGGAGTAGCAATGTGCAAATTTAGTAAATTATAACAAAATACATAACGATTATACCTAAAATTATTACAAAATGTGGTGTTATAGTTTTTGGTATTGGAGGATGAGGCTTTTGCTGCGGGATGGGTGCTTCGCTTAAAATTTCATAGTCGCTCATTTTATTCAAAAAGCTGCGAACGGAGTTCGTCGAAAAGCCTGCTTACGCAGGAAAATAATAACTCCCGAGCTTGCGAGGCTTTTTGACACCGAGAGGTGCAGCTTTTCGAGATTATAGTCGCCTCATGGTGGTGCCCTTGCTGCGGGATGGGTGCTTCGCTTAAAATTTCATAGTCGCTCATTTTATTCAAAAAGCTGCGAACGGAGT
>CAMVKS010000036.1 GCA_947167995.1 uncultured Prevotellaceae bacterium | reverse complement strand
GCCTGCCGAGCCTGAGCAGCCCGCCGAGCCTGAGTTGCCCGAGGAGCCTGTAGAGTCTGAGCAGCCTGCCGAGCCTGAGTTGCCCGAAGAGCCTGTAGAGCCTCTAGAGCCTGCCGAGCCTGAGTTGCCCGAGCAGCCTGTAGAGCCCGAGCAGCCTGCCGAGCCAGAGTTGCCTGAGGAGCCTGTAGAGCCTGAGCAGCCTGCCGAGCCAGAGTTGCCTGAGGAGCCTGCCGAGCCCGAGGAGCCTGCCGAGCCTGAGTTGCCCGAGGAGCCTGTAGAGCCCGAACAGCCCGAGGAACCCATTACCGACGTCCAAACAAATAAGGGCAAAAAGCGTGGTCGTGATTCTCGAAAAGCATCACGCAAGAGACGCATGGAACCCAAGAAACAGCAGTTGCCTGAACCTGAGCCCGAACCCGAGCCCGAACCCGAGCCCGAATATGTTGCTCAAGAGCAAGATAATGAAGAGGTTTATGAAACCGGCTCTGATAAAGACGCAAAATCAGGAAAGAGCAAGACCTGGGTCTACTTGTTGGCAGTTCTTCTGGCAGCTGCGGTGGGTGCTATGATAACCTATTTCCTGCTCAAGCCCAGTGACAACAAACCGTTAGATTCGGAACCTGTGATTGAGCAGAGCAGCTCGGCCAGTGTCGCTGATGAGCAACCACAAGAAGACTCGCAAGAATCGGGTAGCAGTGCTGCCGATACTCCATCCGACAACAAGAGAGAAGACAAGTCTAATTCACATGACAAGGACAAAGACAAAGATAAAGATCGTCATTCCGACCGTCACTCTAAAGATGTTAAGCCAGCCGAGAAACCTCAGTCGTCGAGTTCGTCTACTCATAAGCCAAAGAGTGACCCAACTCCTCCACCAGCTCCATCTAAACCAAAGGAGGAGCCTAAGAGTAAGCCATCTGTAAAGAGGATTCCATCCAGGGTTGGTTGATACTAACATGTTATAATGAAATAATCAAAAACTCAGAAACTATAATATTGATATGGAACCAATGAAATGCTCAAATTGTGGGAATATAGTTCCCGAAGGTGCAAAATTTTGCATGAATTGTGGTAAGGCTATTGAAGCGGCTCCTTCACAGGTGCCAGAAGTGCCAGTGATTCCAGTTGTTACTGATGATGAGCCCATGCCCACACCTGTTGATGCCAGTGAAAAAACTCAGCTTTTGATTCCAGATGTTCCTGAAGAGGCTGCAGAACCCGATGTGCCCACTCCCGAGGTACCTGTTGTTCCCGAAGTGCCCGAGACACCCGCAGTTCCCGATGTCCCTGAGACTCCTGTGATGCCTGATGTCCCCGAAGTCCCCGAAACACCTGAGCCCTCCGAGGTTCCAGTAGTTCCTGATGTTCCTGAAGTGCCCGTGACTCCGGCCCTACCTGAGACTCCCGCAGTACCCGAGACTCCCGCAGTACCCGAGGTTCCTGAGACTCCGGCCCTGCCTGAGACTCCCGCAGTACCCGAGGTTCCTGAGACTCCCGCAGTCCCTGAGGTTCCTGAGACTCCCGCAGTACCCGAGGTTCCCGAGACACCCGCAGTACCCGAGGTTCCTGCTGTACCTGAGACTCCTGAAGTCCAGGAGGCTATAGAAGTTGTTGAAGACATAGAGACTCCCGAAGTTCCTGTGGTGCCCGTGACTCCGGCCGTTCCTGAGCCACAAGCTCCCAAGTCGCAAGAAATGCCGGCCGCGGCTCCCATGTCTACGTCGGCTCCCGTTGTAGCCGAGGACGGTAAAAAGAAAAGTCCCTGGTTGCTTATAGGCATTATAGTGGGTGCTTTAGTGCTTGCTGGAATTGGTACGGCAGCCTACTTTTTGCTAAGTCGTGATGATGATGGATCTTCGGATGTTGAGAAAGTGGAAAGCAGCGCATCTAACGATGATGTTTCCACCTTCAGCACCGATGACGTGAGCGGTAATGTGGAAACTCAGCAACCTGATAACGGTGAAGGCGCCGACGCCCAAACCCCAGAGCCAGTGCCTGCTGATGGCGAATCGGGCGTGTCACATAAGGGAAATGGCAATAACAAGCCTGCAACCTCTAAGCCCGAAGCAAAGCCCTCTAATAAACCATCAACATCACAACAGAAACCATCAACTCCTTCGCAACAGGCTCCTTCAAGCAACTCTTCACGAGGTCGTGATGCCTACGAGCGCCAGCGAGGTAATGGCAGTTCTCAATCTCACACTCAAAGAGGTTATGAAGAGTATCAGAGAATTCAAGGATCAAGAGGAAGATAATTTTTCCTGAGAAAGAAACAGTAACGAAAAGAGTTGCGACATGATAGAATAGAGTGTCGCAACTCTTTCTTCTTTTCTTTCTTCTTTTCAAGAATCATTCAGCGATAGATTTTTGTCTCAATACTTGTTGTTTTAATGATAAAGAGCTAAATTTGCAAAGCTTTTCCATTTGTTAATTTCTAATTATCCCGTTTTTTTTCTTTTTGGCGGGCACAAAAGTGATATTTTATGGCAGCAAATAAGGCAAACAGTAACACTGATTCATTGTTGAAAGTCGGGACCGTCCTGCGTGGCGTTTATCGCATAGATAATTATTTGGCAAGCGGTGGATTTGGCAATACCTATTTAGCTACCCATTTAGAGTTCAAGGAGAAAGTCGCCATCAAGGAATTTTTCATACGCGGAGTGTCGCAGCGCAGCGAAGATCATTCAACGATTGTCGTGAGCAACAGCGAGAACATGGAGATGTTTGAAAAGCAGAAGAACACATTCAAGCGTGAGGCTGTTCGCATTCGCAAGCTTGGTGACATGAACAATAGCCATATAGTAAAGGTTCACGATATCTTTGAAGAGAACAACACCGCTTATTATGTGATGCAATATATCAGCGGCAAGTCGCTAAGTGTGTTGTTAAAGAGCTACAAGAAGCCCTTTGACCAGAATTGGTTGATGGAAAAGATTCTTCCTCAAATTTTGGAGGCTCTTGACGTGATTCACAAGAACAACATGTGGCATCTCGACATCAAGCCCAGCAACATGATGTATGACTCGAAAGAGAACATCACGTTGATAGACTTTGGGTCGAGTAAGCAGATTGACACAGCTTCGGGCGACCTTACACTGTCTAATACGTTGTCGTTCACCAAGACCTACGCTCCCCTGGAGTTGCAGCAGCATGAGATGAAGAAAATTGGCCCATGGTCCGATTTTTATTCATTAGGGGCTTCGCTTTATAATTTGTCGACCAACCAGAAGCCTCCCAGTGCCTATAATATTTTGAATGACGGCCCTAACGCATTCAAGTTTGTGCCTGGCACGAGAGAGGATTTCAAGGCTCTCGTGATGTGGCTGATGAAGACTACTGCAACAAAACGTCCACATAGTGTTCAGGAGATTTATGACTTCATCAATAATAGCACTAATAGTGGTGTGACTTTGGGTGCTACGGCACCAGTCGAGGATGGGTCGGCAATCACAATGCCACAAGGTGACCCTATAACACAGTCACAGGTGCCGAATGCTCCTGTTATTCCTGATGTGCCAACCACTCCATCAATAGCACCATTGTCTCAGTCATCGACAACGTCAACTGCATCGACTCCGTCGCAGATGTCAAGGCCATCGCAGATGTCACAGCCGTCTCAGATGTCTCAACCATCGCAACCAATGCAGTTCTCAGAACCGACTCTGCCAACACATCCGTCACAACAGTTTGAGCCTACTCAGCCTTCACGTCCATCGGAAGTGTCGCAACCATCTCAGCCATCACAGCCTTCACAACCATCACAGCCTTCACAGGCCTCAAAGAAGACCCCATGGCTAATTATTTGGGTTATAGTGGGTGTGTTGATTCTTGCCGGCATAGGCGCAACGGCCTATTTCTTGACAAGAAATAACGACACGGCCTCAGATGCTACCCAGACCGAAAAAATGTCGAGCGGTGATGTGAAGGAAGAATCGGCAACCGCAACCGATGCCGAAGGCGTTTCGGCTTCAGAAGCCAGCGACAGTACCAGCGTGGCAGAGGAGAGTGACGATGCCGAACCTGAAGAAGGTAAAGATAAGGACTCAAAGGAATCAAGTCGCCATCACTCAAAAGACAAGAAATCTGAATCAAAACGTTCAAGTGATAAATCATCGAAGAGAGAATCTAAAGATATTTCAAAACCATCTGCACCAGCAAATCAGCCTAAGAAGGATGGTCATGCAGAATATGAACATTATTATTATAACCGATAGTTGTCAGTACCATCACTTTACAATAAACAACTGCGCCACACAAGGGGAAATGTGTGGCGCAGTTGTTTTATGTGTTGTTTAATATGTGTGAATCAAAGATTATTTGTCTTTTTTTGCTTTCTCGAGCTGTCGCTTGAGTGCATCGACCGAGAGGTCTATAGCTTCTTCGAAGGTGTCGGCAACTTTGTTGGCAAAGAGGTCTTCATTCCTTGGAATGAGCAGCTTGATGCTTGCCTCCTTGTTCATTGCGGTCTCAGGTTTTACTACTTTCAACGTCACCTCGGCATTGGTGATTTCCTCATGATGCTTTACAAGCTTCTCAACTTTCTTGTTGATGAACTGTTCGAGCTTCTCGGTAGCATCGAAATGAATGGCTTTTACTTTAATTTCCATATTAGCCTCCTTTTTTAAGTGCCCTTGGGTGGGCGAGTTTATAATTATTTTTCAATTCACTAAAAGTCACGTGAGTGTAAAGTTGTGTTGTGGCGAGGGATTCATGTCCCAGCAGTTCTTTTACTCCATTGAGCGAAGCTCCGTCGTTGAGCATCGCTGTAGCGAAGCTGTGCCTGAGCACATGCGGACTTCTCTTGCTGTTGACGCCAGCCTGTGTGAGTGCTTCCCTTACCACGCGGTATACAAGCATGGGGTAAAGCTGCTCGCCGTTGTCACGAACGAAGAAGTAATGGCATGTTCCTATCTTCTCGTTGCGCAACAGTCGGTATCTCTCTATCCATTGAGCAAGTTCTGTGCCAAAAGGAATGATGCGTTCCTTGTCGCGCTTGCCATGCACTTTGAGCTCGGCTTTAGAGGTGTCGACGTTGTGGTCGAGCAGGTCTATGAGCTCGGCCCGTCGCATGCCTGTTTCATATAGCATCATCACAATCAGGCGGTTGCGCACCTGCTCAAAGTCTTGCTCGTTGATTTCCTTATCGAGCAGGGTGTTCATGGTGTTCTCTCTCACCAGTTGTGGCAGTCGCTTGGGCAGTCGTGCCAATTCTACCTGCTCGGCAGGACTAAATGACACGACACCATTCCTGATGAGCCACTTGTAGAGCGAACGAACCGCCTGAACCTTGCGTCGCAGTGTGGTCGCTCCATGTCCTTCGTTGCTCAAGTGCAGTAGCCATGCCCTGATGTCGCTTGTTGTCACGCTTGCGACATCAAGGTTTTCCTTGCCGCCTGTGAGATATTGCTCCCACTGACCAAGGTCGTTACGGTAGGCTGTTACAGTGTGAGGTGAGAGGTTGAGCTCTAAACCTATATACTGCAAGAAGTTATCGATAATAACGTTCATTACTCAGAGCAATTGATGGCAATTAGTTTTTTTTCGTGACGCTACTAAGTTATATAAAAGTTGCAATAAAAACAAATTTATTGCAACTTTTTTGCATAAAAAGTGATATTTTCTAACTTTTTTTATTGTTTTGCCATTTCTTGAGGCTTAGAAATCCTCGGGAAATTTGCGCGCTGTCTCGCGTAGCATCATGGCCACATCGAAGTAGAAGTCCTTAGCCTTGCTGTTGTCGTCTTCTTTTACCGCCTTGATGCAGTCGATTCCTCCATCCATCTCGATGTGATCCTGTGCCACATAACCCAGGAAGTTGACGATGTTGTACTCGTCTTCGGGGAAAATCACTACCCATGGCTCGTCCTTTGTTCCACGTCCGCTCGACATGATAGCTGCGATGAGCTTGTCGAGGCGGTATTGCCGCACAGCGGCGCGTGCAAATTTTCTCTTTTTCTTGAGAGCGTAGATGTAGTTGTTGAGCTGCTCTATGTCAAATGGGTTGTTGTCGAGGGCTCTGATGGCAAAATATTCTATCTTGTCACATTCCTCGCGCGAGAGATTGGGCTTGTAATAGAGTTCTTCAACTTCGTCCTCGTCTTCAAAGGTGGTGACGCGGAAGGGATTGTAATCCTCTTGGAAAACAAAGCCGTAATAAAGCTCACGATAAGCTTCGAAATTCATGATGGTGTCGTTGCTTATGAACGATTTCATGAGTTTAGGGTAGTAGTAATGTGAATTCTTGTCGAGAGTGTTTTGCTTTATCTGATCAAAATCCACCTCGCTCACCTGAAAGCGGTACTGCGCCATCGTCGAGCATGATAATGACGCGACAAAAGTGAGCAATGTTATAATAAGTAATCGTTGAGTTTTCATTATGTTGAAAATTGTTTTATTATACATCAAAGATGAAGCCTTCGACAGCCAGGCCCATCATGGCTACTGCCACGATTGCCGGCAGCCCTTTGGCGCAAAGGTAGTGAATAAAATTGGATTTTGAAAATAGCAGCCATTTGCCATTTGGCGTTCGACTGAAGGCTATTTGTCCTATTATAGTGCCTATTATAGTTCCCAGAAGCATAAATCGTGGGTCAATCATTCCGAGCAGGCAGCCCATGAGCGCTCCCAGTCCCAGATACAGGTTGCCAGTGATTCGGCCATCGGGCTCACCTTTTGGAGAGATATACCTGAGGCCCATCACCATTAGTGTTGCTGCGCCATAGAAGACTAATACCCATGTGGGGTAAAGTGGCAACTTGTCGCTGAAATGAAGGAAACACAAACCACAATAAGCAGGAAGAGCTGCTACATACCAAGGCTTGAAAAGCAATACGAGAGCCACGGCCATCATCACTATGCCTGCAATCAGGAGTATCATTTATGTTTGTTGATATTTGTTTCTTAATAAATAACTTTTTTTATTTCTTTTTTGCAGCTTTAAAGGCTAATAATCGTTGCCAATGTTGCTCAATGTTGTGGTGGTGTCAATCTTGCTGTTCGTCTTCGATGAGATTGTCCTCGGTAATCGTGGAGATAATCTCCTCGCTGGCTTTCACATCTTCGGGATAGGACACACGCGTGTGGTAGAACGTGAGCAGACGTTTGATGAGGCTTGCCTTCACGTCGCTAATGTCCTTGAAGCTGATGGGAGACTCGTTGAACATGCCCTCGTCAACCTGTGTGTCGATGATTTTGTTGACCAGGTTGGTGATGTTCTCCTCGTTGGGCACAACAAGGCTCTTAGTGGCAGCTTCGCAGGAGTCGGCCATCATTAAGATAGCAGCTTCTTT
The DNA here is from genome assembly GCA_947167995.1 of uncultured Prevotellaceae bacterium. Classification (GTDB taxonomy): domain Bacteria; phylum Bacteroidota; class Bacteroidia; order Bacteroidales; family Muribaculaceae; genus Sodaliphilus. The sequence continues at coordinate 21,805 of CAMVKS010000036.1, read as the reverse complement.
GGACTGTGGATTGGGTCCTGGGTAGGTGAAAGGCTCGGGATCCACATTGCCCGTGGCGCTCTGCTTGAGTGCCATGTTATAGAAGTAGCGTGTCTTGCCACGTCCGTGGTGCTGTGCTATGAGGTCACGCAACACTTGTGGAAGTCCTGCTTTCTCGGCACGTTTTATGCCATCGGTGACATGCGAGATTACTATGCTTGCGCTTTGCTTGGGTTGTAGCACATCGTGAGGATTGACGCCACTCTGGTTCTCGGAGAAGAAAGCTGGGTTGTCAATCTTGCCGATGTCGTGATATAGTGCACCTGCACGCACGAGCTGAACATTGGCCCCCACTTTTCGGGCGGCCTCACCAGCGAGAGTGGCCACTTGCAACGAGTGCTGGAATGTTCCTGGGCAGTTCTCGGAGAGTTCTTGCAGCACAGGGTTGTTGATGTCGCTAAGCTCGACAAGAGTGACCTGGGAGGTGAATCCGAAAATCTTCTCGACGATGAAAATGCCGAAGTAGGCAAACGAGAGCACGATACTGTTGACGGCGAAGTATAGAATCACATGCCAGTCTAAACCTGTGAGTGTGCCATTTCTTGCCACATACTGAGCTGCATAGGTGATAGTGTAGCAGACGAAAATCAGCATAGCACATACCACGAGTTGCGAGCGCTGCATGAGACCCTTAATTGAGAGAATGGCGATAATACCGGCGAGGAACTGCATGATGATGAAATCGCTGGCATCGGGTGCTACAAACGAGCATATCAGCACCACAACCATGTGTGTGAAGAATGCTAACGGAATGTTGAAGAAGACAGTTATGATAATTGGCACCAGGGCAAATGGTATGAGGTACATCAGTCCTGCCCTCAAGTGGGCAATCAAGTAAACCAACAGCACGAACACCATGACGAAACATAGCAGGAACACCATGTGTCGCAGGCTCTGGTAGGTGCTGTTGTGCATGATTCTGATGTAGAGATACAACACAAACATGAGCAGGAACAGAACCACGATATTACCTATTACCGAGAATCTCATTTTCTGAGTGTTGACATTTCTTTCGGCACTCAATCGCTCATAGGTCTGCAACAAGGTGTAGGTCTGTGGCGTCACAATCTCTCCATAGTCGATAATGCGCTCTCCCGAGAGCTTCATTCCGTGAGGAGCAAGCGACATCTTGTAGGCGTCTTCGAGCAATGCGTTTGACCTCACCGAGTCGTACTTCAAACTTGGCGTTAGGTTGTTGTAAATGAGCTGAGACACTTCTTTGCTCTGTGCTGAGCCAGTGAGCACCATCGAGTCGAGGTAGGAATAAGCTTCCATTGCCGACTTGAGCTCAGTGACATCAACGTTGCGTGATTCATTACCCTGGTTGTTGATGATTCTCACCTGCTTGATGTGCTTGTTGTTGATCATCGCCTTGGTAATGTTGTCGATTATTCCTGCTTCATACAACTGCTGAACGGCATTATTGATCTTGTTTTTTGTGGAACCTGATATGCCACTCAGGTGCGACAGTGAGTCGTTGATGTTGCTCAAAGAAGAGGCTTTCACTTCCTCGTTCACCGTGAAGATGGGAGCAAAGTTGCTGTCGATACTGTCTTTTATTCTCTTGGTGCTGACTGAGTCATACTCTATAGGAATGTCGAAGGGTGCAATGAGTTTCGGGTAGTTCCATGGTCTCCCTTCGTTGTAAACGAGAGTGTCTTCCGAGCCACCTCCAAAGAAAATTGACAGGCTTCCCACCGTGAATGTGATGAGAAGCATGGATATGATATTGTTTCTTACCGACTGTTTCATCTCAATAAATATATAACTAAGACTGTCTTATAGCTTTGTTCACGCCTTTTACTTTGCTCAGGCGCTTGCACATTCTTGTCACAGTGTTCACGTCCTCGACAAATACGTCCATCTCGCACGTGAATACTCCGGCGTTGGATGTGATGTTGAGGCGTCGTATGTTGATTGACAAGTTGGTTGAAATGAGGTATATGATTTCTTGAAGAATGCCCATGCGGTCGATGCCCTCCACTCTGATGGAGGCGAAAAATGTTTCGTTGCCAATCTCCCATTGGGTTTCGAGCAGCCTGCTGCCGTAGCTACTTTTGAGCTTCATGGCAGTGGGACACTCTATCTTGTGGACGATAACTTCATTCTTGCGGTTGATATATCCCACAACATCGTCGCCTGGTAGAGGGTGGCAGCACTTGGCAAGCTGGTAATTGCTCTTTCCGTTCTCGGTTTTCAGCACATAGACTTTCTTACGGTCGATGTTCTCTTGAGAGGCATTGTCAGTGGCTTTCTTGTCGTTCTTGTCGCCCTTGTCGTTGCGTGAGCCGAACGACATTTTCCACCACTTGCTGAGAAGGTTCTGTGATGACGGTTTGAGAGCCTTGAGAACGATGGGTGTCAACTTTACGTCGCCCTTTCCAACCTTGAAGTAGAGGTCTTCCTTGTTCTGCACTCCCAGGCTGCTGATGATTCGAGTGAGGTTCTCGTTGTTGATTTCAGCATCATTCTCGGCCATGAATTGCTTGAAAGTAGCTTCTCCCTTGTCCATGACCTCTCGCCGCATGTGGCGGAAGGCATTGTTGAGCCTTGTCTTGCCCTTGGCGGTGGCTACAAATTTAGTCCACTCGTGTTGTGGCCGTTGTGATTGAGAGGTGAGGATTTCTACCTGGTCGCCGCTTGAGAGCCTGTGCGAGAGAGGCACGAGTTTGTGGTTGACCTTGGCGGCGATGCAGTGTGTTCCAATCTCGCTGTGGAGCGTGAAGGCGAGGTCGAGCACCGATGCTCCCACTGGCAATGAAATCATGTCGCCCTTGGGAGTGAAAACCGATATTTCTCGTGCATAGAGGTTTAGTTTGATAGAATCGAGGAAGTCGAGTGCGTTAGGTTCTGGGTTCTTGAGAATATCTTCTATCTCTTGTAGCCATTCTCGCAGAAGTCGGTCTTCTTCGAGTTCAGAGCCTCCCTCCTTGTAAACCCAGTGTGCCGTGACACCTCGTTCGTCGATGGTGTCCATCTTTCGGCTTCTGATTTGCACTTCCACCCATTCTCCATCGGGTCCCATGACCGTGACGTGCAAGGCACGGTATCCGTTAGGCTTGGATTTGGCAAGCCAGTCACGTATGCGGTCGGGGTGTATCTTGTTGTATACTTTGGTTATCTGGTTGTAGATTGACCAGCACATCACGTTCTCGTCTTTCCCCGGAGGGCACTCAAAGACGATTCTTGCAGCATAGATGTCGTAGATTTCGTCGAGCGGTATGCGCTTGGCCTGCATTTTCTTCCAGATCGAGTAGCATGATTTCACTCGTGCCTTAAATTCATATTCCAGTCCCATCGCATCAAGCCCGGCACGAATGGGTGCAGAGAAACGGTCAAAAACATCCTGTCGCTTTTCCTCGCTCGATACCACATAGTCGGAGATGGACTTGTAGATGTCGGGGTGCTCATATTTGAAACTCAGGTCTTCAAGTTCGGTCTTGATGGTGAACAGTCCCAGACGGTGTGCAAGAGGCGCATAGATGTATAGTGTCTCGCCGGCAATTTTGTATTGCTTTGCCGGTGGCATGGAAGCCAGAGTGCGCATGTTGTGGAGACGGTCGGCGGTTTTGATGAGCACCACCCTGATGTCGTCGCTCATGGTGAGCAACAGCTTCTTGAAGTTTTCGGCTTGAGCCGACGCTTTGTCACCGAAGATTCCTCCCGAGATCTTTGTCAGTCCTTCAACAATGTTGGCAATCTTGTCGCCCACTTTTTCTCCCGTTTCGCCAATCACTTCTTCTCCAAAAATCGCCTTTATGTCCTCGCAAGTGTAGTCGGTGTCTTCGACAACATCATGGAGCAAAGCTGCGCAAATCGAAGTGGAGCCCAAGCCAATCTCCTGGCTCACAATGGTGGCTACAGCAATGGGGTGAAGAATGTAGGGTTCTCCCGACCGTCTTCTTATGCCCTCGTGTGCACGTCGTGCGAAACGGAAGGCTTTGTCAATTTTTTCAACCCTCTTGCGATGATTGCTTGACAGATAGCCGTTTATCAGGCGCTCATAGGCTTCGTCTATTATTTTGTTTTCCTCATCTGGAGTCATAATGCTGCTTTGTCTTTTCTTCCAAACTACAAACTTAGTAATAAATTATGAAACATCATCAATTTTGGGGCAAGATTTTGTTTTTTTCTTTGCTCCGACAGGAAATGCTCGAAAAACCTCCCGTTGTGGAATCAAAATGAAGTAGGTGTCGCCTTTCGGAAGTCGCCTGGTGCCTGTCCAGTCATTTTGCTGAAGAATTTTCCCAGGCTTGACTGATCGGCAAAGCCATATTCATAGGCTATGGTCTTGATGGGTTTTGCCGAGATTAAAATTTCCTGTTTTATTTTTGAGACGAGGAATGATGATATGATTTCTTTGGCCTTGTGGCCGCTCTTTGCTTTGCACACCTCGCTCAAGTACTTGGGTGAGATGAGTAGTTTTTTTGCATAGAACGAGACTTCGTGCTCCTGTTTGATGTTGTCCTCAATGAGTTGGATGAATTTTCGGTAATAAATGTCGCTGTTGGCATAGGTGATTTTGTCCTCGATGGTGTGTTTGTTGGCCATTATGAGCAGCAGAATAATAGAGCGGAAAGTAAGAATCACCAACTCGTTGTGCCTTGGTCCCAGATTCATGTTTTGCAGCATGTCCAGGTTGTTGAGGTTGTTGTTGATAATGTTAATCACATTCTCGTCTTCGATGTTTATTGTGATATTGGTATAGAACGACTCCATGATACTTGTGGGTATGCCAATAATGGAATCGAAGGCGAAATCCCTTTTGCAAATTAACACTTTGGCCCAGAAATTGTCGGTCATGAGCATCGTTTGCTTATAGAGAATGTTGCTCATGCACAGGCATTCGCCCTTTGTAATGTGGCACTTCTGCATGTTGATTTCCAGGTCGGCTTCTCCCTCATAACATATAACGAACGCGATATACTTGGTGTCGATGGGGGTTATGGAGTCGCTGTCGCTATTTTTTGTCAGGTCAAAAACGCAATAGCCATTCAGCTTTATTATATTATTGTGGTCCATATTTAATAAATCAATTCTGATTAGGACTACAAAAATAAGATTTTTGTTTTTAAAAGAACAAAAATCAAAGAAAATTTAACCAGTTTTAATAAGCACGGAAAGTGCAGCTAATATTTCTTCTTGCCTCGCAGGTAATAATCAATCACGATGTTGCGCTGGGCGCCAGGGAAGGTTTTGAGGAGGTTTTCCTGGGGTTGGCAGGTGTAGCGGCCTTTGAGCTTGCGGTAGTCGTTGTGGGCACGGATGATGGCCCTGGCGTCGCCCCAGTGAAACTTGGCGAGCGCCATGAAAAAGGCGAGAGTGTCGTAGAGTCGCCTGATGATGAGCATGCGCTTGCCGTCTTTCACTGGCAGGTTCTTGTAGAGCAGGAAGAGGCTGTTGCGGAAGTTCAGGTAGGTCTTGCGCGGATTGCCTTGAGGCAGGCTGCCGCCACCCAGGTGGAACACCTCGCTGGCAGTGACTATGCGCACCTGGCTGCCGCTCAGGTGCAAGCGCCAGCACAGGTCTATCTCTTCCATGTGGGCGAAGAAATCCTCGTCGAGCCCGCCCACTTTATTATAGAGCTGGGTTCGGACCATCAGGCAAGCTCCTGTGGCCCAGAAGATTTCGATATCCTTGCCGTCGTACTGGCCATGGTCGTCCTCAACCGCGTCAAACACACGGCCGCGGCAGTAGGGATAGCCGTGCCTGTCGATAAAGCCGCCGGCGGCACCAGCATATTCAAACATGCGCTTGCCGTCGTCGCGGTCGTGGAGCAGCTTGGGCTGCACGGCACCCACCTGCTCATGTTCTTCCATGTAATGATAGAGCGGGTCCAGCCATCCCATGGGAGTGCGCACGTCGCTGTTCAGAAGCACGATGTAGCGGTATTCTTGAGCCAGCTTTATCGCCTTGTTGTAGCCTCCGGCAAAGCCGTAATTCTTGTCGAAGCTCCAAGTTTTGACCTGGGGGAACTCCTGCTCAAGCAGCGTGATGCTGTCGTCGCTGCTGCCGTTGTCGGCGACAATGATGTCGGCTATCTGGGCATTGGTACCAGCAACCACAGTGGGGAGATACCTGCGCAACAGCTTGGCGCCATTCCAGTTCAATATTATTACCGCTACAGGTTTCATTGTTAGTTGTCAATTAATTGGTCTGATTGGTCTAATTGGTCCAATTAAATCAATTATATTATTATTTATTACTATAGAATTCAATCTCGTTTTCGCTTGTGTATCCCTCGGGGAAGGTGACTGGGCGTTTCCAGCGCTTGTGGGTCCAGAGCCAGTAGGCAGGTTCCTCGATGATGCGCTTTTCCAGCAGGCGTGCGTAGCGTGTGGTGATAGAGCCTCGTGGCTCGGTGGCGATGTCGTCGCTCAGCGGCACGAGGGTGCACTCGTAGTGCCCACGTTTCACCTTGCGTACGTCGAAGAACGCCGCTCGGCAGTGCAGTTTGCGGCCTATTGCCTCGGCACCGGTGAGGATTGCGGTGGGGTGGTGCAAAAAGTCGATTACATGCTCTTGGTCGTTGGGCAGCGGATGCTGATCGGCGATGAATCCTATTCCCAGGTGTCGTCCTTCGCGCTCTCGGGTTATCATCTCTCTCAAGATGCTTCTCCAGCTTATACACACCGTGTTGAAACGCTGGCGCAATTTCAGGAAAAACTGGTCGAACCATTCGTTTTCAAGTGGATGGTAAACTTGCCCCTGCACAGCATCGCGGTGTCTCTCGCTGTCAAACCATAACGTTACCGATGTCACCCATTCCCAGTTGCCGTAGTGTGCAGCATATAAAACTATGCTTTGTCCTGCATCAAATGCCTCGTCAATTAGCTCAGCATTCTTGAATACCATGCGCTTGCGCATTGCCTCATCGCTTATGTGCAGCAGTTTGATGGTCTCGACAAAATAGTCGGCAAAGTGATGGTAAAATTCCTTCTCTATTGCCTTGCGCTCCTTGTCGCTTTTGCTGGGGAAGCACTCGGCGAGGTTCTGGCGCACCACATTCTTGCGGTAGCCAATTAAGTGGTAGGCAATAAAGTACATCAAGTCGGCATGCATGTACAGCACCCACCACGGCATCAATGCCAGCAGGTGCAGTGCCCATCCAATGGGGGCGTATAATATTTTGCTATACCACTTCACGTTATGAATTGTGGGTTGTTGAGACTATTGATGTTTCGAGAAGCACTGTCGACACTTTGTTGACCAGTTCTTCCTGGTAAGGCACGGTGACACGGATGTAGTTGTCGGTGAAGCCATGCATCACCTTGCTGCCGGCAGGGGGCTGCTCAAAGAGCACGGGGCGCTCGGTGCCCAAGAATCGCTCGATGAACTCGCGTTGCTGTCGCTCGCTGAGCTCCATCATGCGTGCGACACGCTCGTCGCGAACCGCTTTGGGTACTATATAAGGTATTCGCAGTGCCATTGTGCCTGGGCGCTCACTGTAGGGGAACACATGCAGGTGCTGCACTCCTAACGAGGCGATGAACTGCAGCGAGTCGTCGAAGCACTCGGGAGTTTCGCCGCGAGTGCCCACCATCACGTCCACACCGATGAAAGCGTGAGGCATCGCCTGGTGGATGCGCTCCACCTTGTGTGCAAAGAGGTCGCGGGTGTAGTGGCGACGCATGAGACGCAGCACCTCGTCGCTGCCGCTTTGCAATGGGATGTGGAAATGCGGCATGAAAGCTCGTGAGCCAGCGCACCAGTCTATCACTTCGTCATCGAGCAGTTCGGGTTCTATCGACGAGATGCGGTAGCGTTCAATGCCGTCCACCTGGTCAAGAGCCTTGATGAGATCGAGAAAGTGCTCGCCTGTGTTTTTGCCGAAGTCGCCAATGTTCACCCCTGTGATTACTATCTCCTTGCCGCCACGCTGGGCCACATCTTGTGCCTGTGCCACCAGGCTCTCGATGGTGCCGCTGCGGCTGCGTCCGCGTGCCAGTGGAATGGTGCAGTAGCTGCAGTAGTAGTCACAGCCGTCCTGGACCTTGAGGAAATAGCGTGTGCGGTCGCCACATTCACATGAGGGCGAGAATCGCCTGATGTCCTTGTGGGGGGTGACAACGAGCGACTTCTTGCGGTTGAGAAGACCTTGCTCGATGTAATCGACCACCTCGCCCTTCTGCTCATTGCCGAGCACGATGTCTACTCCCTCGATTTGTGCGATGCTTGTTCCCTGCAGCTGTGCATAGCACCCGGTGACTACTATCAGAGCCTCGGGGTAACGACGAATGAGGGCTCTTATTTGCTGGCGGCACTTGCGGTCGGCAAGTGCTGTGACGCTGCATGTGTTCACCACGCAGATGTCGGGCACCTCGTTGCCCTTAGCCACAGTAGCTATTCCTCGCTCCTGCAGCTGCTGCCCTATGGTGGCACTCTCCGAGAAGTTGAGCTTGCATCCCAACGTCACAAATTTCACCCTATGTAAACATTCTTTAGCCATGTGTCACAAAAACAATGCAAAGTTACAAATTATATATTACACAATCACAAGCAAGCACCAAGTTTTTGGAAATGAAAAGCGAGAGCTGTTTTTTTCATGGCAAGATAGATTACCTTCGTGCAAATGTGTTGATACTGAAGAAAACGAAATCAAATAAATCACTTTTAAACATTTTTATTATGGGACATTTTAGATATTTATTCATGGCATTGGTGGCCTGTGTTACAGGCGGCAAGGCGACGGCATCAACGTCTTTACCACACTCCTGTCAAGGAGGTGGCCACGAGCTTGCCAGCCGTCATTTTTAGTACACTGACACACACATTAATTTGTTTTAGGCTTATAGATTTTTATATCTCAAGATTTTGTGTTAACTTTGTAGTTTAATTACAAGAATCTTGAGATATGAAAAAATACAACCAAATCGTCAACGAGTGGTATGTGGGGTTGAGGAGCTTGTTCATCAACTACATCCACAAGAGACTGCCAGCGTTACGCATCGAGGATATTGAGGATGTGTATACCGAGACATTCATAGCAGTAAGGCAGAACCTGCTGAATAACAAAGTGGCAAGTGGCACAAACTGGAAAGCCTATATCTTCCAGATTGGTTACAACATGTCGATCAACAAGATGAAGCAGGAGAGCAAGCTGGTACAAGCCTCGGACCGCCCTTCGGACGATGACGTTGACGCCGACGAGAAGTTCCAGACTCAGATGTCGTTGCAAGACTTGATAGATGATAGCGACGACAAGGAACAAGCCGAACAGCGCATTGCAGTGCTTCGCCGCGAGATGACCTATCTGCCCGAGCCCTGCGAGACAATACTCAAGGATTTCTACTTTGGCGGATTCTCTATGGCAGAGATTATGGACGAGATACATTACAACTCGGTAGCCTCGGTGAAATCAATGAAAAACCGCTGCATGAACAGGTTTAAAGAAAGAGTGAGGGTGGCTTTTAAAATGTTGAATTTAATAGACTGAATCATAATGAAAAATATTGACAATAATATAGAACTGTTTGATGCTTATCTCAACAACACGATGAGCAAGGCCGAGCGTGATGGCTTTGAGAAGCAACTCAACGATGATGCCGACCTCAGAAAGGCTTTTCGTCAGCACAAGGAGTTTGTCGCCTGTCTTCAAGCCACCTGCGCCGAGAAAGACCGTGAGTTTGAGCAGGCGATAGCCAATATCTCGGAGGAAGAATTGAGAAACATCACAGGAAAAAAATCGCTAAGCACTCAGCCACAAGAAGAGAAACCTAAAGGGAAAATGATACCCATCAGTAGTGTATATCGATGGATGAGTGCCGCAGCCGTGGTTCTGCTCTTGGTGGGTGTGGGAACCAACTTCTACCAGAAGAATCAAACTCAGAATCTGTTGTGTGACGCGATGGTGGAGTCTTATCAATTTGAGGCGATGCATGGTGCGTCAAGGGGTGGCGAGACTGATGAGACCAGCATGTTGCGGGACGAGTACAACAAAGCCATAGCTATGATCAACAAGAACAACACTGTTGAGGCTATCTCGGTACTGAAGAAGCAATTCACCGCCAAGTCTACTCCTGGAGACATGAAGCTGGATATTGGTGTGGCTTTGGCCTATGCCTATGTCAAGGCTCACGATGTGAAGAATGCCAGGCTCACCATTGATGAGCTGACAAAAGCCAACGGCGGCGAGACCCCCCAGGAACTTGTGGGGCTGAAGAAGGCTTTGGATAAACTTTAATAATAGACTGTAGAATAGAGCTGGCAATCAAGAGGTTTCGATTGGCGACTATGCCTTCATTGGTTGCGCAGTCTTGACCCAAGTGGATATCCCCAAATCGGTGATAAAGATTGGTGAATGTGCCTTCTGGGCGGCATTCATTCTGCTCGATGCCATGGAGTGACAGCGTGGTTGTCAAGAAATCATGAAACTCGACTATTTCATCATTAAATACAAATCATTTATCAAGAATGATGCTGAAAATTTGCATAACGTCAAGGTCTGGTAGTATTTTTGCAACATAGTTGTTTTTACAACTCATCTGCCAGCGAATAAAAATGTTTAATTGATATTTAGTTAAAGCTATGAAAAAGGGTTCTATATTATCTTTCTCGGTTGTGGCGTTGTTTATTGCAATGGCAGCGATGTTTTTAGTGTCGTGCAATAACTCGTCAAACAATAATGTAGACAATAAAAAAGGGACAGCGAAATCTCTGTCTCGCGCCAACGGTGGTGGCATCGAAGATGTTGACAGTTTAGAAGCCGATATAAGAGCGGCAAATCGCGAAACATCGCAACAGGGTTCTGGCCCTAAGACAGTGAAAATAGGCAGTAAGGAATTCAAAGATTCTAAAAAGAAAGCCATTCTCATTGGAGTGGGTAATTATGAATATCCTGAGAGCGAAGGTGGATGGGCAAAAATCAACTCATGCAATGATATTGATCTGCTTACCGGGAAACTCAATAAAGCGGGCTTTGCCGTTACTCCAGTAATAGATGCTGCGGCAAGCTTGACTGGTATAAAGGACAGTCTTGATAAGGTGCTGAAAAACTGTCACACAGGAGACCAGGTGCTCATTCATTTTTCGGGACATGGGCAGCAAATCCTTTCGGAAAATTCTTTGAATGAGGAAGATGAAATGACCGAGGCCTTTGCCGCATATAATGCGAAAAAGTTATATACTAAAAATTACCACGGGGAAGGGCATTTTACCGATGACATGTTAAACGATTATGTGAATAAGTTCAGCGCCAAACTCGGTGACACTGGCTTCTTGATGGTTACTGTTGATGCTTGTCACAGTGAGACGGCGACTCGTGGTGGTAACGGGGCCGCTCTTACTCGTGGTGAGAGTCAGCCGCTGGTTTGGCCAGACTATACCCCCAAGCGCTCAAAAGTAAAGGGCAAGAGATACATTGAGCTGAGTGCTTGCCAAGATAATAAACTCAACTATGAGTATTATGATGAGACCTCAAAAAAAACTTATGGCTCCCTGTCTTTTCTCTTGGGCATGGCTTTAGATAAAGGGTTGACCGACTTCGTTGCCATAACAGATTATGTAATGAAAAATTATAAAGAAACAATGAAAAGAGGCGGTCAAAAACCCTGTGCCGGGCCAGAAGAGTATTGGGGGAAAGGATGGTCATCTTGAAACCGAGGAAGACATAAAAAACAGGCGACCTGCATAAATTTGCTTGGTCGCCTGTTTTGTGAGTTAATGTTGCAAAGGATAAGTGCCGGCGGGTCGATATTCAATGCCTGCGTTCTCGAGGTCTTGCAAAGTGACTCGCTGGAACACTACATCGCTGGGCTCGTTGCGGTCGACAACCACCGCCGTGAAAGGCCGCATGGTGTAGCTTGTTGCGTGGCCTTCGTTGAGAAGATAGGAGAAGTATAGCCTGTCGCCTTGACGACGGAGTGCTACGGTCTCAATCTCGGTGAGGCGGTTGGTTTCGGGCAATATCAATGCTATCACAAACTGGTGGTTGAAGTCGATTCTTGTGGGCGCGCCGTTGCGTCCCATCACTGCCGCAGCGCCAAACACCCTGTCGAAGTCTTCCTGGTTGTGTATAACAATTTTGTGAGTGCCATTGCTGAGCTGGTTGCTCACATAGTAGTTGTTCATGCGGGTATAGTTGGCCCTCACTCCATTAAGATTGACAGCACACGACGACATTACTGCCGCCAAAAGTAAGGTGATAAATGTTATTGACAATGTCTTTTTCATAGCCGTAATAGGAATTATAGGGGGGGTAATAACAAGGGATTTGTTGAATAGATGAGATGAATTTTGTGGGTGAGACATGCAGCGTTGTGATGAGTTGAAGTCCTCTACTTGTTGGTCAACTTGTCGTAATAGAAATCCAGGACATCGGTGGCAGCCACAAATGATGATTGCTGGTTGGCAAGTACCATCTCTTGCTTGAGGTTGAGCAGTCGCTCCACTTCGGGATCGTTGTAGAATCGTGATTTGAGCTGCTCGTTAATGGTCTCGTACATCCAGTATTTCTCTTGCTGGCTGCGCTTGCGGTTGAAATAACCGTTTTTCCTCACGTGGTTGAAGTAGCGGTCTATCATGTCCCACACCTCGGTGATGCCTAACTCATAATAGCCCGAATAGGTGATGACCTCAGGTGTCCACTTGCTGGGAGGCAGTGGAAAGAGGTGTAGTGCGTTGCGGAATTGTGCCGCTGCCAGGCGGGCACGCTCTATGTTGTCGCCATCGGCCTTGTTGATGACGATGCCGTCGGCCATCTCCATGATGCCGCGTTTGATGCCTTGCAACTCGTCGCCAGTGCCCGCGAGCTGAATGAGCAGGAAGAAGTCGACCATCGAGTGTACGGCGGTCTCGCTCTGTCCCACTCCCACAGTCTCAACAAAGATGTTGTTGTAGCCTGCAGCCTCGCAAAGCACGATTGTCTCGCGAGTCTTGCGCGCAACACCTCCCAGTGAACCTGCCGAAGGTGAAGGACGAATGAAAGCTCGTGGATGGACCGAGAGTTTCTCCATCCTGGTTTTGTCGCCCAGGATTGAGCCGTTACTGCGCTCGCTGCTCGGGTCGATGGCGAGGACTGCCAGCTTTGCCTTTTCGTCTTTAAGGACGTGAAGTCCAAAGACATCGATAGAAGTGCTCTTGCCGGCACCTGGCACTCCAGTGATGCCTATGCGTCGAGATTGTCCTGTGTGTGGCAGGCATTTTTCTATTACTTCCTGTGCTATAGCCTGGTGGTCGGGGTTGAGGCTTTCCACCAGTGTCACCGCTTGTCCCAGCACTGTGGTATTACCCTTTAGGATGCCTTCCACATAGTCGCTCACGGTTAGCTTGGGACGGCGCTTGCGGTGTTTCATATAGGGGTTGACGATGGGCATCTGCTCTATGCCAGCATTGACTTGCAGTCCTGTGTACTGCTCATTGTTCTCTGGGTGGTCGATATTGGGAGTTTCAACATTGTGGTGCTTTGCGATTTCTTCTTGCTCCTCTTGAGAGAAGAAACGTTTGTCGCCATCGTTGACGGTGTGCTGTGTTATCTTGCTATTTGCCATTGTTGTTTTTTTATAAGACTATTGTGCATTATTCAAATTCTCCAACCACCCGCACTTCGGTCCTTGGACTTGCGGGGTCGTTGGTGATGACTGTGAACAGTGTGTTCAGTATCTTGCCGTCGATTTTGGCGGGGTTCACCTTGACGGTTATTGTGGCTTGTTCTCCTTTCTTGAGAAGAGTCTTGTCGCACTTTGCTGTAACAGCTTTATCTAACGACATGACTCGACGCACTATCAAGTTGCTTGAGCCAGTGTTTTTTATCAACAGAGTTTGCTCGGCAATCGTTCCAACGGCCAACTTGTCAAAAACTATTCTGTCTTGCATGATGGTGCACGATGGCGCGTTGGAGAGATCTTCTTGGCTGAGCATGGAAAAGTCTTCCACGACATTTGCTATCAGGTTGGCACAAGCTTGTGCTGTGGGAGCTTCGCCATGGAGTGGAGTGCCTAAAATTGTTATATAGTCATCGTTGATGCCCCACACTGGCGTGCGGCTGCTTTCGAAGAAGAAAGACATGGTGCTGATGCCTCCAGGAGGGATGGTGTCGGGGACCGCGTGAGGAGTGATGTGGCTCGTGTTGTTGTCAAAGGTTATGACAATGGTGTCGGTGCTGCAGTTGTAGGCTGTGACCGTGCTGTTGCGCAAGAGCCCTTTCTTCACGTCACCTGCTGCCATCGACAGTGTGGTGAACTGCAGAGCACCAGCCGAGACGGGAAAATAGCGGCTCACCGATTCGGGAGAACCGACCACCACACCCTTGATGGTAAGGCGGGTGCGGTTTGGTGAGGTGTTGGTATACACCCACACGTCTTTCTCGAATGGCCCTGGACGTCCCGTTGGCGTGAACGTTGCGGTGATGCTGTCTTTTTCGCCTGGAGCAATGGCTTTAGTTGGATAGTTGGCAACAGTGCATCCACAGGTTGACTGCACTCTCAGGACAACAATCGAGGAGTCGCCACTGTTGGTGAAAACAAACGCACACGACTTCTTGCCTTCACTTTCGTGAAAGGTGCCAAAGTCGTGTGTTGTCTCTTGCCAAGTTGTGACGCCTTGTGCGTTAACAACTGTGGGCATAAGGAGAGCAAAGCAACAGATTATGGTTATGTGCCACAGCTTGAGCATTGAGCCACTATTCTCTGCTCTTTGGAATGATGACTCCAGTAATGGTGAGTGTGGTAATCTTTTCGGTGCCGTTGGTCTTGACTTTGATAGTCTTGCGGAAGGTGCCACTGCGGCCGGCGGGGCTGAATGTCACTTCCACTTTGCCAGTCTTGCCAGGCTTGATGGGCTTGGCAGTATAGGTGGGACGAGTGCATCCACAAGATGCTACTGCATCGAGAATAATCAATGGCTTGTTGCCATTGTTGGTGATAGTAAATGTGTGTTTTACGGCACCTTTCGACTCCTTGATGGTGCCAAAGTCATAGACAGTTTCTTTAAATGTGGCTCTGGGTTGTGCCACGGCTAATACCTGACACAAGGCCAAAGTTAGTAACATTAATGCTATACGTTTCATGTCGTTTTTATGTTTTTTTGATATCTGTTGCAAAAGTAGTAATAAAACATTTCATTTGTGCTATTGCAATAATTAAAATTTATAAAATGTGGCAAAAATGTCAATTTATCGCAATGGTGCTATAATAAAGAGACTAATTATTAGGCAAAAAGTTTATTTGCAACAAATTCCAGTATCGATTTTCTTGATTGAAAGATTATAATAAATGTATAATATTGCTTTTTTTCTTTAATCACAAGTGCTGGAGGATGGGTGTTTGATTTATTTATACTATCTTTGCACCTATAATCCTTAAAGCTAACGAGTATGCGAGTATATGTATTTTCTGTTTTTTTCTTTTTGTTGTCCTTTCTATGCCTTGCCGATGATGCTAAAGGAGATCATGAGGTAGAAGTTGTGGGCGACAAAAACTATAGCAATTCCACACTTGTCTATGACGGTATTGATGTGTCTAATTATCAGAAAGATATTAATTGGGACGCCACTGTCAAGGATTCAAATATCAAGTATGTTTACATCAAGGCCACCGAGGGTGCGAGCCACAAGCAGCATCGATATCGGAGGAATGTTGAACATGCACGACAGCGAGGCATCAAGGTGGGCAGTTATCACTTTATGACCACAACAGCCCCCATCCAAGCGCAGTTTGAGAATTTTATCAGTGTGGTTAGGCCCGAGGAGCAAGACCTTGTGCCTTTGCTCGATGTTGAGAAAAAAGGAAACTGGTCTAATAAACAGCTTCAGGACAGTGTGATGAAGTTTGCCAAGTTGCTCGAGGACTATTACGGCTGCAAGCCAATGATTTATGCCAGCAGCAACTATTTCAATAATTATTTGGGCGAACCTTTCAAGAACTATCCTTTGTTTATTGCTCGGTACTCTCAGAATGAGCCTCAATTGAGCTATGGCGCTAAATGGATATTGTGGCAGTTTAGCGACCGCGGTCGCATCGAAGGCATCGACGCCCTTGTCGACTTGAGTCGTTTCAATAAAGGGTGCGGAGTGAAAGATATTGCCTACCATTACAATAGCAAACCAGAAACTCCCGCTCGCAGGAGCCATGGCGACGTTCCCCGGCCCAAGAGAGACAGGAGCGAGCAACCAGCCGTGCCACCACGTCCACAGCAAAATAATGGTGGCGGCAACGCATCAAGCGACAATGCCCCCAAAAGCGAAGCACAGAGGCGTGGAGAAGAAAATGAGCGCCGTCGCCAGAGGTTAGAAGAGGAAAACCGCAAGAAGGAGGAAGAGAGGCGCAAGAAAGAAGAGGAGAAGCGCAAGAAAGAAGAGGAGAAGCGCAGGAAAGAAGAAGAGAAGCGCAAGAGGGAAGAACAAAAGAGACAACAAGAACTTGAAAGAAAACAGCAAGAACTTGAAAGAAAACAACAAGAACAGGAGAGAAAGCGCCAGGAGCAGGAGAGAAAGCGTCAAGAGCAGGAGAGAAAGCGCCAGGAGGAGATGTCAAGACGTCGTTCTAATGAACAGGCTCAGGAAAGAATGAGAGAGCAGAAGGAGCGCGAAGCTGAGAATAATTTAGCCGCACAGCAGCGACGCGAGCAGCAACGCCGTGAAGAATTGGAGCAGACACGTCGAGAGCGCATTGACAACGAGCGCCGCGCCGAAGCTTCGGTGCCTTCAACTCCGTCCGCCCCACGCAATCCCAATCCTCGCAAGCCTGTCGCCAATCAAAGCAGTGCCGATAATGAAGAGGTGCATTATGACAATACTCACAGGAGAAACCGTGGCAGCAATAAGTGATCTGCCAGAAAATTATTTAGGCTTATTTTCAATACCTCTCACTTTTTTCTTATTTTTTGAATGAGAAAGCTATGAGATTAAAAAAAAATTACTACCTTTGCAGGCATTAAAATTGAAAGGAGGTTTGTTTAAGCCACCGCAAGATATTGATAAAAAGACATATAACCCTGTTTTAAGGCAGCTCCGCACTGCCTTGTCGCTGGCGCAATCGCTTGATGATTGTGACCAAGTGGCACTCATAAAGCGGAAACAACAATTTTATATTTGAGACATCATTTCAGGCATCCTTTGTCTGTGTATTTGAGTGGACCACTTGTTGGCACCACAGTGCGTTGCGACAAGATGCCGATGTTTATCACGAAAATAATTAATAACAATTTAATAAAAACAAAACATTATGATTATCGTTCCAGTAAAAGAAGGCGAGAACATCGAGCGCGCCTTGAAAAAATTTAAGAGAAAATCGGAGCGCACTGGTATCATCAAGCAGTTGCGCGCACGTCAGCAATTTGAGAAGCCAAGCGTAATCAACCGCAAGAAGATGATGAAGGCTGTTTACGTTCAGCACCTCCACACTGCCGAGGAGATTTAATAGCGTCTCATTGCTTATAAACGATTAACTCAAGAGATTTTCTCTGATTAGTTCTCAAGAATAATCGAGCCGAAGTCGATAATTTCGACCTCGGCTCGGCTTTTTCATGTCTAATAGCTATAGATTGTGTCTCCTCCTTGGAGAGAAGTTGGTGCCAGTCTATACTATCGGACAGTGTTGTTCGGGAGTCTCGAACTTCGGGGCTGGTTGGCGAGACAAGTCTTGTCGAGGATGACCTGCGGGTGACTATTCATGAAAAAAATGGGTCACAGCAAGATGCCGTGACCCAGTTGTGATTGTGTATTATGAATCAATCATTTTGCATTATTTGCTCCCCAGGAGGATGTCATAGACGGCTGTGATGTCGGCTGCTGTGATGTTTCCGTCGCCGGTTACATCGGCGGTAGCCTCATGGTTGTTGTTCACGCCCAGGAGGATGTCATAGATTGCGGTGATGTCGGCTGCTGTCACTACTCCGTCGCCAGTTACGTCACCATATACAGATGTCGTCTCTTGTAATACGCCGTAGAGTCCGCCTTCGGTGTAGTAGCCTCCATTGACGAATTCCAAGTCGCTGGTCTGAGGCCATCCGAAGTTGCTGAAGATGATGCCTGTGGGTACATCCTGACTGCTGGTGCTCCAGCGATAGATGTTCTTGCCGCTGGGAGCTACACCTACCACATCGATGAGTGCGGTTCCTGGCCATGCGCCGCCAGTGAAGTTGGCGCCACCATCGTTCCAAACCCAGGTGTAAGGCTCGTAGTAGTTGTTTGCCTCAAAGTATACGAACTGTGAGTTGTTGATCCATGTAGCACATGATGGTATGTCGGCATCAGAGAGGTCAACGTGCTGTGAGGTGACGTTGGTGGCAGTGTTAGTGCCGTTGTACTCAAAGTAGCTGTCGCTTGTTAAACCTTCGATGTTGCCGGTTTGGTTGCCGTTGCCGTCGTTGAAGATGATGTTGATGGGCTTCACGTCGTAGGTATAGGTCCACCACTTCACACCGTCGATTGTAGTGCTTGAGGTCATCTTTGTGCCTGGCCAGTCGCCGTTGTGCTGTGTGCCGCTGCTCTCCCATGAATAGATATAGGGAGCGCTTGTGGCCTTGCAGTAGATTGTGACGCTGTTGCTTGAGCCACTGCCGCTGCCAGTGCCTGTTGCCTCGATTACCTTGTAGTAGCGTGTCACCACATTCTTCACATTGTCGTTAATGAGCAAGCCAGCCTTCACGGTAACATCTTGTCCCACATTGGTGAACGAGAGCTCCTTCTTTCCAGTGGCTTGTGAACTCGAAGCAGTGGGCTCGCTGCCGTCGGTGGTGTAGACAATCTTGGCGTCGGCATAGCTGGCGTTGATGTAAACCTTCTTGTTGGCAGGCAGATTGCCGCTGGGCTTGTCGATGCACACAAATGGGTTGTAGAGCTCGGCAAGATAGATGTTGCTCAGGTCGCGGGCGTCGCCATCGCTGAAGGTGTAGAACACGTCGCCCGAAACGCCAGTCACGTCTTGAGTTTTGCTGTCGTCGCCATCGCCCTTGTTGAGCAGGAAGTTGATGCTATACTCAGGGCTGCTCTTGGCGAAGGTCTTGTAGAAGAACTCTACACCGCCAATAGTGCGTTTTTGAGTCAGCTTATTACCCGGCCACTCGCCGTTGAGAGCGTTCCCGCCGTCGTCCCAAGCATAGAGGAACGCAGTGTCGGCTTTCACATAGACTGTGATGCTGGTGGCATCGGCATCGCTGATGATGTAGTTGCGAGTAACAACGTCGCTCACCTGTCCATCCATGAGCACACCCACCTTGAGAGTGGTGTTCTCGGTGAAGGTGAAAGTGGTAGCACTGGTGATTTGCTGGCTTTCGGGAGTGGGATTGGTGCCATCGGTGGTATATACCAGAGTGGTGCTTGCCATCGAGGGTTTAACAGTTACGGTAACCGAGTTGGCATACACACCACTTGGCTTGCTGATAACTGGATATCCCACAATCTTGCCAATCTTCTCGCTGTTCACCCAGTCAATGCCCTTGGTGATGTAGAAAGAGTAGTTGGTACCGCTCTGCACAAGCTGCCAGTCTGTGCCGGGATTGCTTGTGGCTGCTGAGCCCAGACGCACCATCACGCTGCCCACCGAGCCAGTGGTGGTGAAGATTATACCTCCACTCACTTGAGAACTGGTGCAGCTGCTCATGTTGGTCACTCCGCAAGCACGGCGACCCTTGATCATGTTGGTGATAGCAGTCTTGTACTCCTCGTAGTGCTTGCTGAAGACACATGGAGTGCCAGGCATTGCGAGGATGAAGGCGTTGGCAGCCTCGATGTTGCTGCCGCACTTGTTGTGGTCCTCGTTGGTGTCGTGGTTGTCGACGAAGGTAACAGCATAGCGCTTATAGTTCTCGTCGGCAATAAGTCCGGCGAGGTTCAGAGCTCCCCAGTTTCCGCCGCCAAATGCGTCGTTGATGGCAAACTTGAGAGCAAAGTCGAAAGTGCCGCTCTGTATCACACCGTTGACGGCCGTGCCGTTAATCCACTGTTTCAAGAGGTCGGTGTTGCCGTCGAAGTATTCACCCACCGAGAAGATGGGGTTGGTAGCAGCGTTATACTTGCCAGTGTACTGAGGCGCATAGCCCTTGGTCATGTCGAGACGGAACCCGACATATCCCAGCGAGTCAAGCAAGAATCGCTGATAGGTGATACAGTTTTGTTGCACACGTGCGTTGGTGTGGTCGAGGTCGCGCGCTCCAGCAAATCCTTCGCCGGTGTCGTAGTTTCCGCCACCGCCTTCCACGTCATCGTTGCACACAATACCGGTGTAGTTTTCATTGTCCCATGTGATGCTGTAGGATCCAGATGTCTCATCTTGGAATGCGAGATAGTTGTCTCCATCAAGTGATTTTGCGTCCTTGTGATTGAGTACCACGTCTTCGATGATGCCGGTGCCCATAGCGCCGTAGGTTTGAATCATTCTTACGAGCTTGCTTTGGCCGCCAAACACAGTGGTGTGCCTGAGCCACAGATAGGGCATGTAGCCCATTGTTTGGGCATTGTTTCCTCCACGTGTCATAGCCGAGTTGGGAACCCAGATAAGGTCGAAAATCGAGCCTAATTCCTCGCTTCGCGCGGTGAGGTTGTCCCACTTGGTGTAGTCGTAGCTGTCCCAGTAGAATCCTTGGAGCATTATGCCGCCATAATTGGCAGGCCATCCTTGCGCCATTGCACTGATAGCAATGACTAAAGAAGCTAATGATAGATAGATTTTTTTCATTGAAGTATATTAGTTTATAATATTGTTTGGCTAATATGGCAAGCAAATTTACTAAGAAAATGGCGTAGTTATTGCTTATTATTTGTTATATATTGGAGTAAAAAGATGCAAACGTTTGCGTTTCTCTTGTGATTTCGAAAAAATAGTAATACTTTTGTGGTTAAAAATTATAGAGTAAAAAATGGCAGATAAGAGAATTGTTAAAATAAATGTAAATCGCCTTTTGTGTGTTTTTGCGTTGCTGTTGCCATTAGTTGTGACAGCCGCCACAGGTGACTATGTGGTAAAGATGAAGCGTAAGAGCGGAGTATATACCATACCATGTGAGGTCAATGGCGTGAGGCGCGATTTTATATTTGATACCGGAGCAGCCAACACCAGTCTCTCACAGGAGTTTGTAAATGAGCTGCTTCAGAAGAAGAAGCTGTTACAGACCGATTTCACTGGTGCCATGCAGACGCGCAATGCCAGTGGGGTGGTTGACAATAATACAACTATCAATATCAGGCAGCTCAAGGTGGGAAACCGTGTTCTTTACAACGTTCGCGCCATTATAGCGGTGTCTCAGAAGGCTCCCTTGCTGTTGGGGTTGAATGTCATTGAACTTTTGGGCGACTGGACCATGCGTAAGGACCGGCTCATTTTACATGGTGAGGCCGAGGCTTCGGTTGGCGGTTCGACTGTTCAGGATGTTGATGATGAGGATGTTTCGGACGCCGAATCTCCACAAGATGCAGGGGAGGGGAGAGGCTATCGTGGCGAAGTGCGTGGCAATGTGCCTCATCCCGGCATAATGCTTCAAGCCTACAATGGCGATGCCACTGCACAGTATATGATGGCGATGAAATACATGAATGGTGAGGGTGTTGACGCCGACCCTAAGATGGCGGTGCACTGGCTTTTGCTCTCAGCCGCCCAGAACTACAAGCCTGCCCAGCTCCAACTTGCCGATTGCTTCTCGCAAGGGATAGGAACCACCGCCAACGAACGCCGTGCGCAGTACTGGCGTGAGCGAGCCGAGGAAGAAGGGTGGGAGTAAGTGTTGAGTGTTAAGTGAAGCCGCGTTGCGGCTTTTTTTCCTGACTTCGTCATTGCGTCACCCAAAATTCATCAGTGAATAGTTTTGCTATTCGCTGATGTCGTTTCATGGGCAT
>CAMVKS010000035.1 GCA_947167995.1 uncultured Prevotellaceae bacterium | reverse complement strand
ATCTACTGGAATTCAAACCATTAAAAAGTAGTCTAAAAAATGTGACGAAAACAGGGGAGTACACCACTCACAGTCTACGGAGTCTTGGAGCTCAAGGAGTTTTTATTTTTCAACTCCATTACTCCAAGACTCCGTTTATTCGATACAGTAGAATCAATCTTTATCAAGCCCAACGGTAGTGTCAACATTGAATCGTGGACGGTTTTTAACTTCAGTATAGATCTTTCCCACATACTCTCCAATGATGCCAAGACCTATCAAGATAAAAGCTCCCACAAGCCACACCGACAGTATCAACGATGGCCAGCCCGAAACGGCACGGCCCATGAAATAGGCACACAGCACATAGATCAGTATAATGAGCGCTATGAGCAGAAAAGACAAACCCACCTGCATCACAAGTCTTACAGGCTTGACACTGAACGAAGTGATGCCATCAATAGCGAAATTCACCAATTTCTTTAGCGGATATTTGCTCTCGCCAGCTACTCGTGCCGAGCGATTGTAATAAACGCAATCGGTCTTATAGCCCAGTTTTGTGACAATGCCACGAATGAACAGGTTTCTCTCCTTATAGTCGAGCAAAGCCATCACTGCACGGTGGCTCATGAGCCTGAAGTCGGCATGGTTTTCGATTGTTGACACGCCCAATTTCTTCATCAGGCTATAGAAAACTCTTGCTGTGTTACGCTTGAACCATGTGTCGCTCTTGCGTTCACGACGAACACCAAACACAATGTCGCAACCATCCATGTATCGCTTCACCATCGATGGAATGACATTGATATCGTCCTGCAAGTCGGCATCGATGCTTACTATGATATCACTAAGCTCCACTGCCGCCGCAAGGCCTGCCATCAACGCATTTTGGTGACCGCTGTTGCATGAAAGTTTAACACCTGCAACCATGTCGTTATCATGCGACAGTTTTTCAATGATTTCCCAGGTGTCATCGCGCGAACCATCATCAACATAAAGCAGTTTGCTCTCTTCGGCAATAAGATTTTGCTCTTTCATCTCGCCAAGTAATCGAGAGAGATTACCATGCGACACTGGCAATGCTTCCTGTTCATTAAAGCATGGTACCACGACATAGAGTATGGGAGTTTTCTTAGTCATCATCTTTCTATCTAAAACATTCCACAAGGAATGAATGTACTTCTAATTTACAAAATTACAAAAAAATACTTTCTCAACAAGCAATAAAGCGATATTTTGATTGCCCCACTTGTCAATTTGCTTTCAAATAAATCTTTATTGTGGGAACAGATTGGCCAGCTCCCAAAGATTTTTTGACATATTTAAAAAATCGCATTGTGTGATTCTCTTGCACGAATAGAGAAAAAAACTTACCTTTGTGGTCATGATTGACAAGGAAACGGTAGAAAGAATTCTCGACACTGCCGATATTGTGGATGTAGTGTCGGATTTTGTGAGTTTGCGCCGACGTGGTGCGAACTTTATTGGCCTGTGTCCTTTCCACGACGAGAAGACACCATCATTCTCGGTCTCTCCCGCTAAGCAGATTTGCCACTGCTTCGGGTGTGGCAAAGGCGGCAGCCCTGTCAACTTTGTCATGGAGCATGAGCAGATGTCCTATGTCGAAGCGCTCCGTTACCTTGCCAAGAAATATCACATCGAGATTCACGAAAAAGAGCTTACGAACGAAGAAAAAGCAGCACAGACCGAGCGCGAAAGCATGCTTGTGATCAACGACTATGCCGCTCAATTCTTCGAGGATAAGCTACACAACACCGAGGAAGGTAAGAATATAGGTCTCAGCTACTTCTACGAGCGCGGATTCAACGATGCCACCATCAAGAAGTTCAGGCTTGGTTACTCTCCCGAAGACAGCAAAGCATTTTATACCGCCGCCACCCAACAGGGCTACAACAAGCAGAACCTCTTCAACGTGGGGCTGTGCATCGATGATCATCGCGGCGGAGGTTTTGACCGTTTCCACGGGCGCGTGATGTTTCCAGTAATGAACATTGCAGGCAAAATCATCGCCTTCGGCGGACGAACTCTCAAAAAGACCAAAGATGTTGCGAAATACTTCAACTCCCCTGAGTCCACCGTCTATGTCAAGAACCGTGAGCTTTACGGCCTTTTCCAATCTAAACGTGCTATTGTCAAGGAAGACAAGTGCTTCCTTGTAGAAGGTTACACCGATGTCATTTCAATGCACCAGGCAGGCATCGAGAATGTGGTAGCCTCAAGTGGAACATCACTCACCGAAGGACAGATACGTGCCATTCACCGTTTCACCCAGAATGTGACCGTGCTCTATGATGGCGACTCGGCGGGTATAAAAGCCTCATTGCGAGGTATCGACATGCTTCTTGCCGAGGGATTGAACATCAAGGTGCTACTGCTGCCCGAAGGTGAAGATCCCGATAGCTTTGCGCGCAGCCACAGTGCCAGTGAACTGAAGCAATATATCGCCGATAACGAGACCGATTTCATCAGTTTCAAAACTCGCATCATGCTCGAGGGCACCGAGAAGGACCCCATCAAGCGTGCGGCAGTCATTGGCGACGTGGTCAGGTCTATTGCCGTAATCCCCGATGCCATCTCCCGTTCGGTTTATGCCAAGCAGTGCAGCGTGCAACTCGGAATTGGCGAAGATGTATTACTCAGGGAAATACAGAAGAATATCCTGCGCAACCGTGAGGAAAACTACAAGCGCCGTCAGCGTGAGAAAAACCGCGATGAACGCAGGCGGGAGCGCAGGCAGCAGGCAACCAACAACACACTTGTGCCCGAGCAGGATGCAATCCCCGACACACCACCACCACCTCTCATTGAACCGCCCACTACCGAAGATGCTGGCAGCGAATTCATCGAGCCTCCTGAAATCGAAGCGCCACCATTGCCTTATGACTATGGTGATGAGCAACTTGACCCGCCGCCGACAGTTAGCACAATGCCTTTGGAGAATCATCCGAGCAGGCAAGATGTTTTATATCTCTCCGAAAAAGACATCATGCAAAATGTGGTGAAATACGGCATGTGCTACCTGTGCGATTATGTCGAGGAGAATGGCGACAGGCATCCAACTACCGTTATTGAGTTTATCGGCAACGAGTTTGCACTCGATAACATAGAGTTTTCAACTCCCCAATTCAAAAAGACGTTTGAAGTTTGTCAAAGTTATATCAATGACTTTTACCAGTCACTTGCCCAACGCGAAAGCGAGGAGAGAGCCATTGGAGAAGCCGAATTCAAAAAAGCTCTCGGTTCTATCAACACCAGCGGCATGAATGTTGATGCCATCGAGAAAAAGGAGAAGGACATTCTGGGTGGCATCAACAACATGATTGACGCCAAGATAAAAGAGTTCAGGAAGAACTACCTCGAGAAGAAACTGTGTTCACACATCGACGACGATGTTCGCAACACGGCGCTCGACCTTGTGAGCGACAAGCATCAGCTGAGCAAGATTTATTCAATGGAAAACCTGGAACTGTCGATTGAGAGCAGGCTCGACACCATCATCTCGGAGGCTATCAACAACCTCAAGAACTCTATCTTGAATTACGACATTATTTTGATAAAAGAAAAGCTGCAACATTCACAGGGTGATGAAGCAAAGAACCTGATGGTACAGTTGCAGACCCTCTACCAGACACGCAAGGAGCTCGCCAAATTCATAGGCGAGCGCGTAGTTAACCCCCGCCTCAAAAATTGAGACAGGGGTCCACTATATCTATAGCTATTCATAGTCACTTATAGCCACTCCTATTGCCTCGTCAGCACGGCATGGCTATTGCCATTGTAGGTGAGGAAGAATTGCACACGATAGGCTCCCGGGGACACTACCGTCAAGTTGGCTCCGCCTTCTACGACATTATCAAGTGTGCCCCCCCAGTTTAGAGTCCAGTCATGATTGGCACGGAACTTGAAGTCGCCTTGATTCAACACCATATAGGTTTCCCAGGCACCAGTGTCTTGATTATAGGTCAGATCAACGTCGGTAGCCCATTGAGTCCCTGTGGGGACAGCTTCTCCAATGACACTCACACTCGAAATTGAAGTGAGATTATAATAAAGGTCATTCAAGTTCACGTCAACTCTATAGAACCCCTGTGGAGCATATAGGTTATACCCACTCTCCACGAGAGTGCCACTCATATAGTTACTCTGATAGGTTTCTGAACCCCAATTTGTACCGTCCCAGCCTTCCTCATCCTCCTTAAACTTGTAATCACCGTTAAGGAACATATAACCAGTATAGGTGCCATCATAGTTCATCGACAAGCCAGCAGCAGGATTTCCCCAGTTGTTGGCGACACCTGCCTGCCAAAGCATGGATGTTGTGCTATGACCATCAATGTAATAGGTCTTATAACCCAGGTCAATCTCCACCTCATATTCTCTATAGGATGCATTATATGGAATCTTGAAATAGCTCTCCATGCCAAAGCCTATAGAGCCATTAGTAGCTGTAACGTCACCGTTTCCAAAAGGAGAAATCATGTCAATTTCGGCACTCGACGACTCGGGTGCTATCCTGAAACGAATATCACTACTGCCGGCAGGAATAATGGCTTTGAACGTGTTCAAGCTCGAAGGATTCATCGCAATTGTCATTGTCGTGCCACTGCCATCAATTACAATCGAATAATTCTCAATCTGCACTGAAATAGTGATAAAGTTCGACTTCACAGTTTGGGGTCCAGATTGAGCTTCTACCCAGCAATAGAGGTTACAGCCTCCAGTGCGTGGACGGTCGTAGGTCGAGAATACCGCTTCTTTCAACTCATTAATGTCAACATTTCCGTCTTGGTCTATTGTGATTGATCGACTATCGAAGCGCAACTGAAATGGTCCCTCAAGATCGGTAGAGATATTGCAGATATGTAGTTTTGTGCCTTCGGGATAGTCACTGGTGAGATTAATGAGCTCGTTTGCTGTTTTGGTGATATTCAAGAAATTGCTGCCAGGCAAGCCAACCGAGGGATCAATGAACATATAGTCTCCTGAGAGGTCATTGAAATAAACATAGTAATCTCCTTCCTTGGCAGGGATATTGTAGCCACCCTGATAACCCTTGCCAAATGGGAACGCATTTGTGCCCCAGTCATAATCCCAACTACCAGGAGCAAATTTAAGCTCACTGTCACTGCTAAGCTCAAAATTCCGGTGCCAGTCGTGATTATCGCTGGGTGATACTTTTCTCATGGGGTCGTTTTCAACCACCCAATTCTGATAGTAGCCAGGCATAGTTATAGTGCTATAGGTAGCTTGGCTGTCGCTCAAGCGAGTCATCGTCATCGTCTTGCTGGCAGAGTTAAGGTCAATCTTGTAATAGCCACCTTGATTAATGATGATATTGTCGGGGTATTCAGTCATATTTCCTGAATAGACCTGGCCACCATTTTCGTTGCCACCGCCCATTACAAGTTCCCATCTGCCAGGCTCCTCAATAATCTTGAACTCACCACCAGCAGGGAAATACCCGTAATACTCAAGCGGACCCTCGCCATTTTCATCGTAGGTGGCGCCTTGAACGGGATACATTGGCACCATGCCATTGCTACCAAAGGGTTGACCGTCGTTGCTCCATGGTTCAACACCAATAAAGCTTCCCGTGAGCCACCACAAGTGAATGGGCTGGGATGATTCAAATGTAAACTGAGGAAGATGCAAGAAATTCCTCTCATTGCTGATAATTACGTCGCTGCCATTGTCGAGCGTCACTTCAACTCTAGCATAAAGAGTAATAGTAGTTGGCACATCACTGGGCGAAGTCCAGTTATACTCGCTCCTCAGCCACTCCGAGATGGTTTGCTTGCCGATTGTGGTTGATGTTTCATTAAAATGCCAGCAATTATACTTAGTGAAATTCTCATCAGTGCCTATAACAAGCATGTAATCGGGATTTGTCACTCCGTAGCCTAATGAAGTAACATCATCCCACGAGAACTTATAGTATTCACGGTTAAGATAATTAGTGAAGCTCAAGTTGAACGCATTAAAAATGGAATTATAAGGCTGCCAATTCAGCATCACCCCATATACCATTGTAATATCAGCAACATTCACACTGCCATCACCATTCACATCATAATTAAATGAATCTGATGCATTTCCAGCTCCTAAAAGATAATCGTATAGCGCTGTGACATCGACAGCTGTTATATTGCCGTCACGATTAACATCGGCATCATTCAAAGCACCATTGTGTACCGTGCCAACAGTAGCTTCGGTATTGGGGGCAATCAAAACAACTAAAGCCAAAACCAGGCCTAATAAGTATTTAAATCGTTTCATAGCAGAATGGTTTTTATTGTGCAAAAATAATTAATTTGCATCAATAAACATAAGTTTTCTCGGCATTTTATCATCTATATCAGTAAAAAGTAGTAAATTTGCACACTTTTTTATGGGACGAATAATAGCTATAGACTATGGTCGCAAGCGTTGTGGCATTGCAGTGACTGACCCACTCAAGATTATTGCCAATGGGCTGGAAACAGTGCCTACACATCAACTCATGGAATTCCTCAAGAATTATATGAGACGTGAGCAGGTGGAACTAATCATTATAGGACAACCAACCCAGCTTAACGGTGAGCCCAGTGAGAGCATGCGATACATAACACCTTTCATCAACCGGCTGAAGAAGGAAATGCCCGACACGCCCGTCGAGATGGTAGATGAGCGATTCACATCGACTATCGCTCACCAGGCAATGATTGACGGAGGCATGAAAAAGAGCGACCGTCGCGACAAGGCACGAGTCGACACCATAGCAGCAAGCATCATCCTGAATGATTATCTACAGAGCAAACAATTTAAAGGACTATGATTTTACCTATTTATATTTACGGACAACCAGTGCTACGCAAAGTGGCTGAACCCATCGACAAGGACTACCCTAACCTTGACGAGCTTATCCAGAACATGAAAGATACCATGTACGACAGCGATGGCATCGGCATTGCTGCGCCACAAGTGGGCGTGAGTGCGAGAATAGTATACATCGATGTCGATGCGTTGGGCGACAAGTTCCCGGAACTTAAGGACAAACGCATGGTGCTTATCAACCCTGAAATCACCGTTGATGAGACAAGTCCCACCGAAACACGCGAAGAAGGATGCCTGAGCGTGCCCGGCATACACGAGAACGTGACACGCCACACCAAGATTCACATCCATTACTTCGATGAGAACTGGGTAGAGCACGACGAGGACATCGACACTTATCTCGCACGCGTAATCCAGCACGAGTGCGACCATCTTGAGGGACATGTGTTTATCGATCACATCTCGGCGATACGCAAGCAGATGATTCGCAACAAACTCAACAACATGATTAAAGGCAAGGTCGATTGTGACTATCGTGTCAAAGCATACAAGCCCAGTAGAAGACGCTAAGATTTTAATCTCACACACACCATCTCTCCAAGGTGATGATTACAATAACCTATACCCAACAAAATGTTTATCCCGATAGCTCAGGTTATAGACAATAACGCGATCAACAACTTTGGGGAAATGGACGCCAAAGGCAGATAAAATTAAGTACTAAATAAACAACAAACTATTTTTTTAAATATGAGACTTATTATTGAACCTGACTATGAGCAGGTATCGGCATGGGCAGCCTGCTATGTTGCTTCACAAATCAATGCCGCCAACCCTACTCCCGAGAAGCCTTTCGTGCTGGGTTGCCCTACAGGCAGTTCACCATTAGGCATGTACCGCAAGCTCATAGAGCTTAACAAGGCTGGCAAAGTATCGTTCCAGAATGTAGTGACTTTCAACATGGACGAGTATGTGGGTCTGCCCGAAGAGCATCCCGAGAGCTACCACAGCTTCATGTGGAACAACTTCTTTTCACACATCGACATCAAGCCCGAGAATGTGAACATCCTCAACGGCAATGCCGAAGACCTCGAGAAAGAGTGTGCCGACTATGAGCAGCGCATCAAAGCCGCTGGAGGTATCGACCTCTTTATGGGAGGTGTGGGACCCGATGGACACATCGCTTTCAACGAACCAGGCTCATCGCTAACCTCGCTCACACGCATGAAGACCCTCACTCAGGACACCATAATCGCCAACAGTCGCTTCTTCGACGACGATGTGAACAAGGTGCCCAAGACCGCCCTCACCGTGGGCGTAGGCACTGTGATGGCAGCACGCAGTGTGATGATTATCGTTAACGGATATAAGAAAGCGCGCGCATTGCAGCAGGCCGTGGAAGGCGGTGTGTCGCACATGTGCACACTGAGTGCCCTGCAAATGCATCGCAAGGCCATCATCGTTTGTGATGACGAAGCCACAATGGAGCTCAAGGTCTCCACTTATCGATATTTCAAAGATATCGAGAGTGCACACCTCGATCCAGCAACCTTGCTGTGAGAAGGGCATAAATATTTTCGAAAATAAAACAGGAGCAACAAGCGAAAAATGGCATTTGTTGCTCCTGTTGTATTGTATGAGAAATAATTATTTCAAGGAGTATCTACAACCAGGAAGTGTAGCAACGACACCTTTAGAGTCAAGCTCTACAAGCGTAGCCATGAGTCGATAGATGGGCATTGCCATCAGACCCGAAAGGTCGTTGATGTGCTGGTCGCCCTGCTTGCGCAAGATATCGACCACTTTTTGCTGTTCACCGGTCAGTTGTGGAAAGAGTTCGAGTTCCTTGGCTCGAGATGGAATAATTTTCGACTCCCATCGCATTGCCTTCAGCAGGTCTTCGGCACATGTGATTGCAGCAGCCTGATTATTCATTATTAGTCGATTACAACCTTTAGAATACTCATCGGTCACGCGTCCTGGGAGAGCAAACACATCGCGGCTGTAGCTTGCGGCGATATTGGCGGTAACAAGTGCCCCACCCTTGCTGGCACTCTCTACCACAACTGTGCAGTCGCTCAAAGCGGCGATGATGCGGTTGCGAGCAAGAAAGTTGCCACGATGAATAGCATCCTGACTGGTGTAGTCGCTCACCACTGCCCCTCCGCACTGAACCATGTGAGCAGCATCGTTGCGGTGCTCGGTAGGATATATCTTGTTTAGACCGCACGCCTGAACCCCCACCGTGGGCACTTTATATTTCAACGCAGCTCGATGAGCATTGATATCGGTGCCATAGGCAAGACCGCTCACTATCACAAGTTCTTTCTCAAGCATTTGAGATAGTCCCTCCACAAGCTTGTCGCAGAAAGTAGCCCCATAGTGAGTGCTTCGTCGAGTGCCCACAATGCTCACTACATGCTTGGCGTTGAGATCACAACCTCCTATTGTGTAGAGCAGAATTGGTGCATCGGTGGCATTGAGCAATCGTCTTGGATAAAGATCGTCGGTGAAATACAACACCTTTACTTTCTTTTCTTCCACAAAACTCAGTTCACGCTCAGCTTTGCGCAGCATCTCGTCACGATGCTCACGTTCCCACACTCTGCTGCGACTGCCAGTGATGCTCTTGAGCTCGCGGTCGCTCAAGGCAAAGAATTCCTTCTCGCTGTGCACCACGTCAAGAAGTCGCTGAGCAAGCTCAACACCCATGCCCCGAATGCCGGCAAACGCCATGCGGTACAATATGTCAGGACTATTTAAAGCCATTTCTCGAATTTCTCAAACAATTTCTCACTGCGTGACAGCTTGCCATTCTCGAGGCTCACCACCGAGACAACAGCACTCACCGCCATCTCGCCAGTGTGCTTGTTGCGAATATCTTGATGGAACACAAACCTCACTCCTTTTTTCTCCACCCACAGGCTGCTCAACATCACATCGCCACTGCAAAGCGGAGTCTTGTAATCAATCTCCACACGGTTGAGAACCGGCACTATGCCATCGGCACTCATCTCCTTGAATGAATAGCCAGCCCAGCGACAAAACTCATGTCGTGTCATTTCCAGGTAGTGTAGATAATTAGCATTATTCACTATACCCTCGCTGTCGAGCTCATAGTCTCTCACAGCTATCTCAAGAGTGTAGATATATTTGTTTTCTTCCATTTTCAAAGTCATGGATGCAAAGATAGCAATTTTCTGCGAAATATTTATTACTTTTGCAGGCGAGTTATGATTTATCCGGCTAATTTTGAATCGAAGATAGGCTTTACCAGTGTTCGTAAAGAGATTAATGCCAGGTGCATAAGCACTCTGGGGCAGCATTGCTGCGAGCTGATGCGATTCTCCACCCGTCTCGACGAGGTGAGGCTGTGGCTCAATCAGACCAACGAGTTTCTCTCCATTCTACAGAGCAAGCGAGAATTCCCACTCAACTATCTCTTCGACATGCGTGCCACTATCAAGGCTATAGGCGTTCCTGGTTCGCATCTTAGTGCCGAGAGTCTGTTCAACCTGCAACGCTCTCTGAGCACAGTGAACGAGATAGTGCGATTCTTTGAGCGAAGCGAGGACGGCGAAGCAACGCCCTACCCCAACCTGGCACGCTTGGCCAAGACCATGCAGTCGTTCCCCGACATCGTGACCGAGATTGGTCGAATCCTTGACAAGAACGGAAACATCAAAGACAACGCTTCGCCATTGCTGTTAGAACTGCGACGAGCAATCGCAAGTGCCACAGCAAGCATCAACGGCTTGCTCAGGAAAGTGATAAATGCTGGCCGTGAGGCGGGTTATCTCGACAAAGACGCCACCCCGAGCGTGCGTGACGGCCGTCTTGTGATTCCTGTATCTCCCATGCACAAGCGCAAGCTCCGTGGCATCGTCCACGACGAGAGTGCCAGCGGGCGCACCATCTTCATCGAGCCCGAAGAGGTGGTAGAGACCAACAACCGCATACGCGAAGCCGAGGCCGAGGTCAAGCGTGAGATTGTGCGCATCCTGACCGAGGTCACCGATGTGATTCGTCCTCATGTCGAGGATCTGCTCGACACTTACCGCGTGTTGGGACTCATCGACTTCATTCGTGCCAAGGCGGTTTTCGCACAAGATGTCGACGGTCAGCTGCCTCATGTAGAGAAATACCCTCATGTGGAGCTGTACCATGCCGTTCATCCTGCATTGCTGCTTGCTCTGCGTGAGCAAGGCAAGGAAGTGGTGCCGTTGAACATAGAACTGAACAAAGAGCAGCGCATACTGTTGATTTCAGGTCCCAATGCAGGCGGCAAATCGGTATGCCTGAAGACAGTGGGCGTGGTGCAATACATGATGCAGTGCGGCGTTCTGCCCACGGTATACTACAACTCTCACATGGGAATGTTCAGCAGCATTTTCATCGACATAGGCGACCAGCAGAGCATAGAAGACGACTTGAGCACCTATAGCAGCCATCTGCAGAACATGAAGATGTTCATAAGTCGTGGCGACAAACGCTCGTTGGTGCTCATCGACGAGTTTGGCAGCGGTACTGAGCCACAGATGGGCGGTGCTATAGCGCAAGCCATACTCGAGCAGCTCAACAAGAACGGTATTATGGGTGTCATCACCACTCATTACCAGAATCTCAAGCAGTTTGCCGACGAAGCAACGGGAATAGTCAACGGAGCAATGCTTTACGACCGCCAGCAGATGAAACCCTTGTTCCAATTGTCTATTGGTTATCCTGGCAGCTCTTTTGCCATTGAGATTGCCCGCAAGACCGGTATTCCTCGTGAGGTAATCGACAAAGCCAGCGAGATAGTGGGCAGCGACTATATCAACATGGACCGCTACTTGCTCGACATCCTGCGCGACCGAAAGTACTGGGAGAACAAGCGTTATGACATCCATCAGAAGGAGAAGAAGCTAAACGCCATAGCCGAGCAATATAACGAGCGGCTTGAGAAACTCAATAACGAGTATAAAGCTATCATCAAGGAAGCACGCACCGAAGCCCTCGAAATCATCGCTCAGAGCAACACACAAGTGGAGCGCACCATCAAGGAGATCAAGGAGGTGCATGCCGAGAAGGAGAAGACAAGGCTCGTGCGCCAGCAGCTTGAGGACTTCAAGCAACGATTGGCCAGGGAAGATGAACAAGGGCTTAAAGAAATCAAACCGATGCGCCCAGTGGGTAAACCATCGATGAAGGAGAAATCCAAGAAATCACACATTGTCAGGAAAGACGACAGGAATCGACCTTTGCAGCCAGGTGACAATGTTCTTCTCAAGGGTGGGGCTTCGACTGTTGGAACAATTATCAGCATAGACGAGAAATATGCTGTGGTGGCATTTGGCAGCCTCAAGACACGAGTGGAAGCAACAAGACTCGAACGAACACTGCGAAAAGACACAGTGCGCGAGAAGCCGTCGATCACCAAAGCCACAGCCGAAGACATCAGGTCACGTCAACTCAATTTCAAGAGCGAAATCGACGTGCGAGGAATGAGAGCCGACGAAGCTGTGCAAGCCGTCACCTATTTTATTGACGACGCCATTCAATTCACTCACAAGACAGTGAGAATTCTCCATGGTACAGGCACCGGTGCATTGAGGGAAGCCATTCGACAATATCTAAACACTGTTACAGGTGTGAAGAATTACCATGACGAACACGTACAATTAGGCGGTGCAGGTATCACCGTCGTCAACTTAGAATGAACAAACTAAAAATGTAAAATAATACCTTTATCGTTTCCAAGCGCGATAAGCAAGATAGAGGCAGACTGGCGAAGCAACCAGAAACAATATCAAAGCAATCACCCATGTGCCGCACTCCATTGCAACAACGGCAGCTCCGCACACAAATAACACGCCAATCATACTGTAGAAGCACATGCTGCTTAGCGTGAGGCGATAAACCTTGAAATACACCACTGCAACGATGATAGTGTAGAAAGCATACCAGGCAAGGTAGGCATAGCCCAGACCAACTATTCCCCAGATGCTGAAACACACAATATTAAGCACCAGCCCCACTATGGCACTCAGCGATTCGGTAATGAGGTAGGCCCTGCCGTCACCCTTGGCAAGCATGACAAATGCCATACACCATGAGGCGGCGCGCAACACAGTGCCCAGCACCCCCCATGAAATGTAGCTGACTATCACCTCAAAGTCCTTGCTGTAGAGCAACCACACAAGCTGAGACCTAAGCAATATAAAGGCAAGAAGGCATGGCGTGAGAACAATGAAAGCAATGTTCATCTCCTGCGAGACGAAAACCCGAATGCGGCGAGCACTGTGAGCCACTCGCGACAGACGCGGGTAAAACTCCATTCCCAAAGCTGCAAACACCAAGCCAGCATACTTGTTGACAAGAGTGTAACCAGCCTGGTAAAAGCCCACATTTTCAGTTCCGCTATAAATATTCAGCCACGACACAAAGGCATAAGAAGATATAATCGCGACAAAAGAACCCAAAGTCATGTAAATTCCCAACTTTATAAACCCAGTGCCCATCTTAACCGTTTCTTTAGATGTCACCGAAGCCCTGGGATATTCCTTATCGCGACGAACGAAGGCAGCCACAACCACACACAAGGCGTAGGCAATAATCGAGGGCAGCACACTTGCTTCACGCAAAAAGTAGAACAGTGGAATCGAGATAATCAAGCCTCCAACGGTACCGCTCACCGTGACAGAGGCTAAACGTTTGAGTTTAGACAGACCCTGCAATACAGCATATTCACCGTTGGTAAGCGCCATGAAGAGAACAGCAATCGACAATGCTACATAGTTCCACACATGGTTGAAGTCGCCGAAAGTGAGCCTGCTGAGCAACGGAGCCATAGCAATGGTGAGCACAGCACCTGCCCAACCCAACCACATGGACCAGCGCCTTACCACCGTCACAATTCTACAAATAAAAGTGCGGTCACGCCTCT
The DNA here is from genome assembly GCA_947167995.1 of uncultured Prevotellaceae bacterium. Lineage (GTDB taxonomy): Bacteria > Bacteroidota > Bacteroidia > Bacteroidales > Muribaculaceae > Sodaliphilus. The sequence continues at coordinate 16,562 of CAMVKS010000035.1, read as the reverse complement.
CAACCGCCTGCGAGATGTCGCGCACGCTGCTGTTGCGCACACCCAGATTGGTTGCAACATTGAGCATCTCAAGCGCTTGGTTGAACAGCCCGAAGAGCCCCACTCCCACCGGTCCAACCCACAAAGCGACAAGCTTGGTGCGAATCACCGAACACAAAATGTTCAAGATCTGGACACCGCCAAAGATACCCATTGCCTTGAGTATCAACTGCGACATGCCTCCATGCTTTGCGCTTGACTTCGCCATGATTTAAAGGTCAATTTGAAAGGTGTTATAGACTATAGCGCGACCTCCCATGCGGCACTTCTGCCTCACAAGACCCTCGTTGAGATAACGGCCACCATTTTCACAAGAGGTTCCAAAATCGAAATACCTGTAGCCCTGCTCGGCAGCCCGCTTTATCAAGAAATCAAACAAGGCGGCTGGTGCTTTCAACTGCCTCCCTCGCTCAGTGGAAGCGATGTACTGGCAATGAGCAACCGATGCACCTGAATAATACATCACCACACCGGCAAGAAGCTCGCCATGGGCCGCCCAGGCAGTGAACAACTTTATGTTGTCGTTGAATCGTGAATTGAGCAACTTTATCTCCTCAAGAGAATGAACTGGATGCCTGCCATATTTTTCCATTAACAAGGTGTCAAGCATCTGCCAATATTCGTCCCAGCGGGTTGACTCTCCGAGCGACACATTATTTTTGACAGCAAAGTTGAGATTGCGCTTGTTGCCCCGGTCAAAGGGCAATGCGCAGGAGAGGTCGATTGCGGCCGATACACTGCTCTCGACGAGAATGGCGTCATTGCGGAACAGAACATACAAGTCTTCCTCGGCAGGATAAGAATGATAGATGTGAGGCACTGGTTTATAGACAATGCGCGACATGCCGTTCTGTCGCAAGAAAGCCGATGCTTTGTCCCAGACCTCCATCATTGTAGTGACGTCGAAATGCTTCAACGGCATCAGCCAGCCGCCAAAGGTGAGCCCTCGATGGCTGTAAAGAGTGTCATCCTCGCCATTAGCGGGCATCACTGCTAAGATGTCGTCGCCCTCGCAAGCAATCAATGAGAAATCGGCAAAGCGGTCGCTATGATAGTCCATGTAGTCCCTCATGTGCAGGAAAGTGGAATTCTTGCTCTCCTTCACAAAGTCGTCCCAGCGGTCCTTGTCGTCATTGTTATATCGTCTTATCGAAATCATAGCTATCAATTGCCTCCACTCAAGATTTGCACAATGTCTTTAGCCTCCAGTCGTTTGTAATTCTTAGGGACTTTGGTGTCGATGCTGAAATCCTCGTTCCATTTCAAGTCCTTATACTCCAAGGCGAGCACAAAGACGCGGCCATTGATTTTAGTCGACACATTCACCTGGGTCGCCACTTTTCCAGCGACAGTGGGCTTGACATTGGAATAGGTCACACTATAGGTCGAAGCTCCTGAACTGGTGGGCGTGACATCGAGCGAGAGAATGTTTCCCTGTGGATTATACAGGAAATGATATTCAAATCCATTGAACTGGTGCTTGGGCTTCAGCTTGACATTACCGTCACTGGAGCGTTCCACATCGAAGTCATCTTTCATGCTTTGATTGAACGAACCTTCTCCCAACTCAAACGCTCTTCCCAAAAACATGTCTTGAAGCGCCTCGACTGTGACAGGAAGACCATTGGTGAGCAGCGAAGCCTTTTCAAGAATATATCTCTTGTGCACCTTGTCGACAAGCAGGATGGAGTCGCCACTGATGACCATCTTGGCAACCTCGATGCCTATAACAGGCCTCATCGACACATAAATTGCCCGTCCCCGCAACATGCGCATGTGCATCGAGGAGCTAAGCGAGTTGCCGCCAATGTTTATCTGGGCATGGCCACCGCATTTATAGGAGGTCCAATCGGCCTGGTAGTATCTTGACATCTCGGGACTGCTATCATCACCTTGACCGTTGTTAACAACATCTATCACCACCGTCGACGGATCATTGCCCATTCCCGGTACCACTTTTTTAGAGCAACCAGTCGCAAGCACAAGTGTGACAACGCACATGAGCAGCGCATTTCTGTTTAGTATCATAGCTAATGTTTTATTTCTCATAGTAGGTTTTGTTTTCCACTTTCTTTCGGAGCAGTTCATTCTCACTGTCAAGCTCCAGTGCTTTTTCCCACTGCTTTAGCGCACCTTCCTCGTCGCCAGTCATGAACAGGATGTCGCCATAATGCTCAAGAATGTCGGAACTTGGAGCGTCGGAATTAGATATTGCCGATCTTATATAGAGCAGAGCCATGTCATAGTTTTTCTTCTTGAAATAAACCCATGCATAGGTGTCGATGAATGTGGCATTGTCGGGGTTGGCATACACAGCCTTGGCTGCCATGCTCTCTGCCCGGTCAAGGTCCATGTTGTTGAGAGCGAGAAAATAGGCATAATTGTTCATTATGCTTGTGTTGCCGGGGAAGATGGCAAGAGCTTCGTCATAGAGCTGGAACCCTGCTGTGGTGTCGCCTAATTCGACCATGATATCTCCTTTGCCTCCCAAGATGTCACTATACAGCTCACCGTCTTCGTCTTTGTTGACAAGCGACAGGGCTTTATCGTAGGTGGCTATCGCCTGGTCATACTCCTTCATCTGGAAATAGGCAGGAGCGATATATCGGTATAAATCTATATTGTCGGGATTGTATTCTATTGCTTTCTGCGCTGCTTTAATGGCGCCGGGGTAGTTTTCGTCCCACATGTTCACCACCATAAGGCGTTGCCACGCCTGAGTATCGGTGGGATCCAAGTCGAGCTCATACTCTATCTCCTCGGCGGCAGCACGGTAGTCTTTCATCGAAGAGAGATACATGCTGTAGAGCTCATGAACTTTGGGCTCATGAGGATGCTGGCCTATCAAGACCTTGAAGAGGTTGTTGACTCGCTGGGTAGAGTCGTTCCGCATCAGTTGCATCGAGGTGTACTGGGTGAGCACGTCAAGCTTGGTATCGACATCTAAGTCGGGTGACACCAGTGCGTTGTAGATTTCCTTATCGTAATTGACCGTATCGCCTATCTCATCATAATACTGTGCTTTGGCAAAATAAACGTTGCCATTATCGGGTTCGAGCATCTGAGCTCGGTCGAGATAATACAAGGCACTGTCTTTCATGTTGTAGGCACCAAAAAGCTCACTCATCACTAAATTATAATCCACACTTGATGGAGCCTCGTTGTATAGACGTCTCATCTGATCGATGGCACCAATGGTATCGCCCAACTGGCTACACAACATAACCTTACGGGCAGTAATCTCTATTGATTTACCTTCAAATTCCTCTATCTTCTCATAGGTCTGCAGAGCCTCGGTAAATTTCTCGTTGCTCACATAGGCCGATGCAAGTCTAATCAGCACTTCGGTCTTGGTGGGGTTTAACTGAGCCAGTCGCTCCATGGTAGCCAGTGCCACATCCTGCTTTCCCATGTTCATGCAAGCATCGGCAAAGAAGGTTGCCTCGTAGTAGTCTTCGGGGTGCGCTTCAACGTGCCGTTGCATGAGGCTCAGTCCACGCTCTTTGTCGGCTTGACTGCTGTTGTCGTTCAGGAGCTGTAGGTAGCCGTGATAATAGGCTATCGCGGTGTTGGTGGAATCGATGTGGTAGGCATGTTTTATCAGGTCGTAGTAGGAAGCCAGGCTGTCTCTCACCTTGTAGGCTTGAGCTTGGAGGAAGATGTATTCGGCCTTGCGCTTGTCTTGCTCGCTCGTCACCTTCGTTCCACTGCCATTGCCGGCCACAGCCTGTACTGCTAATACAAGCATCAGTAGAAGGGCTATTGCTGCTGTTGACGATTTTCTCATTTCTCAATTGATTGATTCATTTATTACCTGTATGGCCGAAGCCACCTTCACCTCGCTGCGTGACACTGAGCTCCTGCACAAGTTTCCACTGGGCTGTGGAATGCCGAGCAACAACCATCTGGCAGATGCGCTCACCGTTTTCAATGACTTGCGATTCGTTGCCAAGGTTGGCAAGTATCACACACACCTCTCCCCTGTAATCGGCATCGATGGTGCCTGGGGAGTTCAGTACTGTGAGACCACGCTTCAATGCCATGCCACTGCGAGGCCTTATCTGACATTCATAGCCAGGGGGTAGCTCGATGTATACCCCAGTGGGGATGAGTGCTCTTTCCATGGGCTTGAGAACTACTGGCTCTTGGAGCCATGCCCTCAGGTCCATCCCCGCACTATGTTCGGTGCTGTAGGCTGGCAACTCATTAGTGCTCTTGTTTACTATTTTAACTTCTACTTTGTCTATCATAATCATAGTTTTAAACGGAGAAAACTTCGTTTTATTGAAAAAGGCGCAAAACATCTCTCACACTTGTGAAAATTTCGCCATTGCTGGCCGTAAAATGGTCTACATCATCAACATGCAACACAGTTTCGCACTCTTTGTCGACTTCAATTCCATTCCTGAGCAGCGCGTTCTCGACACACCGTCCCATGGTGGGGTTGTCACAGTCGAGACACACCTTGCCCACAACCGGCAAGCGTGCTTCGTAGTCGCACAAGTCTCCATTGAACAATATAGCACTGTCATCGAAGACTTTATCCATCGCGCCACTCATAACAACGCGCTCGGTGGTGCCAGTGATTACTTCATTCTCGTTTGTTATCACCCAAAGTTCGTCGGCCAAGAGCAACGACTGTGAAATATCGTGGCTCGAAAGCATCACCGCCTTGTTCTGCTCACGTGCGAGCTTGTGAAGCAGCAGCATAGTCTCTATACGGCTCGCCACATCAAGAAATGCGGTGGGCTCGTCAAGCACTATGATGGGCGTCTCTTGTGCGAGAGCCTTGGCAATCATCGCCTTCTGACGCTCGCCGTCACTCAGGCTCGCCACGTGCTGCTCGGCCTTGTGAGCAATGCCCACGGCTTCGAGACAACGTTCCACCACCTCGTCGTCATGGCTGCTCAAGCGTCCCAAGAATCCAGTGTGTGGCTGCCGTCCCAGGGCAACCAGCTCTCTTATTGTGAACGCTCCGCCCATAATCCTCTCGGTGGCAACAAGAGCTATGAGTTTCGAGAGCTGCCTTTTGGTTATATCGACCGAACGCTTTCCGTCTATCTCTATATACCCCTCGATGGGCACAGTGTCGCACGTGAGTGCTTTTATAAGAGTAGACTTGCCGGCTCCATTCCTGCCTATCAACGCCACGAGATGGCCCTGCTCGAGCTTTAGGTTAAGCCTAAACAACAGAGATGTCTTCTTGTTACCGCGTCCAAATCCAACGGTCAAGTCGTGGGTCTTCAGTATTGCCATGAGTTATTAATTAAAATAGCTGATGCGTCGTCGATTGATAATGATATATATTATTATAGGCACACCTATGATGGGCGTGATGGCATTAATGGGGATGATGCCATGAGGCGATGTCACGCTCAGCAAGGAGCACAACAAGGCCACAGCGGCACCGGTGAGCATGGTCACAGGCATGAGCCTGCTATGTTCCGAGGTGTTGAGCGCCATTCGTGCAATGTGAGGGACAACTAAACCCAAAAAACCAATGGGACCGCAAAAGGCGGTAACAACAGCAGTTAGTACACCGGTGATAACAAGCAGCACGATCCTTGTCCTGTGGGTGTTGACACCCAAGTTCTGAGCATATCTCGTTCCTAACAGAAGGGCGTTGAGTGGTTTTATCATCAACAACGAGGCAAGAAGCGAGACAACAATTATAGCCGAGAAAAGCGGCAACTGTTCGAGCGAGACACCGGCAAAGTTTCCGAATCCCCATGCCACATAGCTGTGAAGCCCTTGTTCTGATGCCACCGAGTTGAGCAGAGATATAACACTCGATGCCAAATAGCTGACCAAAATACCGATAATGAGCAACATGGTCGAACTTTTGACTATCGAAGCAAAGGTAATTAGTATAACAAGCACCACTCCGGCACCCACCAACGCGCCAAACAAGGTTGCCATGTAACTGCCCATCGACTCGCCAAAGACACCACCTATTGTGCCTCCCATGGCAAGCATGACAATTGCCACGCCAAGTCCTGCTCCAGTCGAAACACCTAATATCGAAGGCCCGGCAAGTGGATTGTTGAAGGTCGTCTGAAGCAGAAGTCCACTCACACTCAGTGCTGCTCCGGCAAGTAGCGATGTCACCACCATAGGCAGTCGCGACTGCAGGACAATGATGTTCCAGGCCTCGTTGCCACTGTCGCCACCCATCAAGATATTGAAGACCTGCGCAGCGTCGATGTCGACCGACCCGAACAACATGCAAGCAGCCACGAGCATAGCAGTCAACGCCACAAGCAATGATGTGACAATAGCATACCTCCTGTGATCACCACCCTTGTTTTTCATCACTCACTTGCTTTTACAAAGAATTGCAGTTGATAATCGGTGGCCACCTCGGGATGGAATATCTTGAAATACTCTTTCAGCAGCACCTCGGGATGGAAAGGGAAACGGTCGAAGAATCGCGTCGTGTTTGTGTCACACACATAAACGTTGCCCGTCTTGTAAGCCTCGAACTGGTCGTTGAGCGTGTAAGAGCTTTTCAAGTCGGCAAGAGAGTGAATGCTTGGCGACTTGAGCAGCCAGTAGTCTGCTTTCTGAGCCCTTGCCAGCACCTGGTTGAAGTCGAGAGTGAGAGAGCCTGTGTTCTTGTCGTCGGCCCAGGGATAGTCACCACCAGCATCTTTGATGTATTGTGCCATATAGCTTTGCCCGCCCGGCACATTCCAGATTCCACTGATGAGATTTTCGGTGAGAACGAGCGGTCGCTTGAGTTTCTTGCTCGCCACTGTCTCTTTCACCTGGTTGTACTGCTGTTTCACCTGATTGTAGATACTGTCGGCGAGGGCACGCTGCTCCACGAGCTCGCCGTAAAACTTAATCCATTCGGCACGTCCCAGTGGTGTGTATTCCATATAGTCGGCACATTCTATAATGGGAACATTGAGTTTTGTAATCTGGCCGTAGGTGGCATCTTGATATGGAGAGAGCAGAATGGCATCGGGCTTCATTGATATCACCTTCTCGACGGTGGGTTGCATCGAGTTGCCACAGTCGGTGATGGTGCCAGCCGTGAGACCCGCTGTAATTATCGAGTCGTTGAAATACTGTGCGTCGCACACTCCACGCACGGCATCACCAGCGCCCAACTCGCGCAGCACGCTCGAATGGACACTCGAGTAAACTAAGGCACGTTTCAACGGAGTGCGTACCACTGTGCCTCGGGGCAGGTTGCCAGGAACCGGACGTGATGACGGCACTAACAGATAGGTATGGAGCAAACTTGTAGTATCCCAAGGGTTGGTGATTTCCACCCGGGTATAACCGTTCTCATGAACTATCGACAGTAGTTTTGCCTCTTGCAACGACGATGACTCACCCACCGTGTGCGATTTATTCCTACATGAGCAGACGCACAACACGATGACAGTTAACAAGATAGTATATAAGCTGACTTTTACTTTCATACCGATTTTATATATATAATCTACAAAATTACATAGTTTTTTCCTACTTAGCTAACTTTTAGGGCAGGAAAATGACGGTGGAGCCAATTATTTTGGGCAAATGGGGCTTAATCAAGACCGACTGGAGACGCGATGGGGACTGAGGACAAAAAAACCGACACCACAACGTGATGACGGTTTTTCATATCGAGAAGATGTCAACACCCTCCGTAGGTCAAAGTCATTCAATCACTCACCAAGAAGCACACTGTAGACAGCAGTCACATCGGCGGCAGTCACCACTCCATTGCCATCCTGATCACCATGTACAACATTAGTGTCATCGCTACATAACAGGTAGTCGTAGAGAGCTGTGATATCGGCGGCAGTCACCACTCCGTCTCCATTCACATCACCAGGCGTTGACGCTCCTTCATTGAGGTATAATATGGTAAAGTTGTCAATGATGAGGTTCACATTCTTAGCTCCTGAGGTGCGATTAATCTTAAACCGCATGGGCTGCTTGTCAATACTAAGCCTCCATGACACAATCTCATTAGAGTTTGCTCCCACGGTCTCGATACCAATGGAGTTCCAAGAAGCACCTTCGTCAGTTGAATAGTAAAGCTGTAGTTTAGATGCGGTGGTTGATGTGTTTATAGCATTGATAGAGATCTTGATTGGCTGCACATCGATGTCGCTATTCATGGCGATGCCGCCAGGCATCTGCAGCGAAGCGGCATGCCCGCCGTTATATTCAACCACATTGGCTTTTGGGAAGTTCCAAGTGGCGAAGTTGCCCTGCACACCGGTGGCATTGGCAGGAAGCTCGGTCGGCATCAGCTCAAAGTCTTCGATCAAAGACAGTGGAGGCACATCCTTGACGACATTAAAGGTTATCATATTGCCATCCTCAACAATGTTGCTCAGTCCAAACTCACAAGGCTCCTGGGCCCACGTAACGAGAGCCGGGTAGCTCGAAGAATTCAGGTAAGTAACATTTCTTGAGCCCGGGAAAGGCACCTCACCAGAGCCTGAACCAGACGAACGAAGCAACTCATAATAATTGTGGGCCGGGTTACAGTTAACCTCGTTGTTCCACCATGCATGCTCATTGCTGTAGTCCACACGAGTAATCACCAGACCGTGTCCAGGCAGCGCCGCGTCCCACTTGCCCGACTGTCGGTTTTCGAACAGGAAGAACTCGTTCTCGTTGGGCGACTGCATCATGTAACCAGTGTTGCTGACATCAAGCGGCGAAAGAGAATAATTGCCAAGAGAAAGCGCGGCAGGCTCCTCGGCAAAACCCAGTTCCACACGCTCCCACAAGCTGTACCCTACAGGAGTGCGTCCATAGTTGCCGCTGCTGCCTCCAGCCATCACATCCCACTCACCAGGGTGATTGCTTTCGCCACCACTTTCGCTATAGTCGGTGTCATAAAGGTCGGGCAACCCGAGCACGTGACCAAACTCATGGCAAAACGTGCCAATAGCATTGGGCATTGTGTATCCATAGTCTTCCCAGCCATAAATCTCGCAAGAGGAAGCATAAGTTCCCATATTCTTGCCGTCATAAACGTATGGTTGTGGTGGCCATCCCGACCACCAGTCAATCAGGTAGCTCATGTGAGGCCACAGATAACCGCTGTTGTTTCCACTGTAGCTTGATGAGTAGCCTGCGACCATGAAGAACACCATGTCTATCTCACCGTCGTTGTCGGCGTCATATTGTGTGAAGTCAACTTGATCGTCAACAGCGTCGAGAGCAGCTTTAAAAATCTCTCTCGCTTTGTCGTTACCTTCAAAGCATGAATAGTCAAGGTTGACTGGACCCACTATGTCAAACTCAGGATCGAACTGGCCCATTGAGTTGTCGAAGTAGTAGTCGCGCACACTACCTGTGCAGCTCTGGAAACGTCCTTGGTGATAGAATCCTGTATAGTTCACAGTATTACACAACTGGTCATAGAACTCATTGGGATTGCTCATCTGGAATTGCTTATCATTGAAGTTGATAAGGATGATGAGACCACGAAACAAGCTATAATCAACCACAGGCTCTCGGTTTTGCCGATTTTTCTTGTCGCGTGTGGCGCGGTCGATGCGTGCCTGGGTTGTGGCAGCTCGGTCAACCAAGTGCTTGTCAAGTGAAGCCACCAACTGCAATTCTTGCGCATTGCGTGCAGCAGGGTCATGCGCCATAATTCCCGAGGAGCGCAACAAGTTGTCTTTCTTTATCGCATACTCCCATGAACCGTTAACGTTGATGATGGTGTAGCCATCGATGGTAGTGTTGAAATGATAGAATTCATCTCCCACCAGCCTGAGCTGTAACGTGGTACCATCGGGTTGAGTCACATTGACGGGCGTGGGATTGGCAGGCTCGGCGCTCGCCGTGATAGCGGTGAGTGCAGCTATCAATAACAGGAATATTATTTTTTTCATGTTTTATAGAATAAAAATGTGTATTATCATTTTAGCGTGCAAAGGTATATAAAAAATCGCATTTTTTTACGCACGGTGTATAAGAAAAATCAACGCAAAAAATGACAAGACCATACTTTGAGTATAGTCTTGTCACGAAAAAGATATTAATTTAAGTCAACATTTCTCCAGATAAGTAATACCAATCTCATCAGTTACTGCCCAAGAGAATACTATACACAGCAGTTATATCGGCACTTGTGATGACGCCATCACCAGTCTGGTCGGGGTTCAACACATTTGACCAATCGTCAGTAAGGAGAATGTTGTAAAGTGCAGTGATGTCGGCGGCTGTAACATTACCGTCACCATTGACGTCGCCAGGAATGGCTTGCTGAGGATCAAACCCGTAGGCAGCAACACCGTAAGCAGCAATACCTTCTACTGCGTAGGTGATAGGCGGCACTACTGCAGCGTTTTCGGGTTTCGCGCTTATCATCTTGATGCCAGTCTTGTGTAACGGGTTGGTAGCGTCATAAGCCACCATGCCAGGAACAGCTGCTGCATCACCACATGAAATATAGGCCCAGTAGATGCGGTTGCCGTCGCCAGTGATTTGGGTAATACCAGTAATCTCGTCGCCCGAACCTTCAAGCAGTATGGGGGAATCGTCGATAAGCACCGCATCTTCGGCAACAGTGGCCTGATCTTGCTTAGTGGCGAGGGTGGCGAGGGCAATGCGGTAAAGGCCAGGAGTGGCATTGCCCACATTATCTTTCTGAACAAAGAAGTAGAGATAGCCGTTTTCCTCGTCGATATAGAATGTGGTCATCTGCACATTGTTCAGATAGACTGGCAGCTGCTCATTTGGGTAATTGGCACCATCGTTGTCGGAGCCGCTATGTATCATGCTCTTGTCGAAGCGGAAAATGCCCTGTCCGTTAAACTTCTTGGCAACCCAGTAAACATTGTCGCGTGTGGTGCCGTCGGCATTAATCACATCGGTAGCGCGCATCTGCATGCCTGCGCCAATGGCACCCCATGTGATCTTGTCGTTGTAGTAAGGCAGCCATCCATTCTGCATGAAGAAGGGCTGTGTGCCATAGAGACCCACAGTGTCGGCACTCATCTCGTGGATGCCCACATTGCGGTCGGCGATGTAGATCTTGTTGTCGATAGACGAGATATACATCGAGAACGGGTCCTCAAATGCCTTGTAGCCCACATTGTTGAGCACAGTAACGCGATACCACATTCCATCGGTGTTGTTCACGTAGAAGAGCTCGCCGTCACCACCGCTGGCTTGCGCGTCCTCACCTTGATACTGGAAGTAGTGACCCGCACTTGCGACATAAACACGGTTCTTATAGAGCTGGATGTTGAAAGCGTGCTCGCCTGTATTAAACTCAGTATCGATAATCTCATTACGGTTGTTGACATACATCAACCGGCTGTCTTTTGTGGCAAAGTAGAGTCCTGGAGGACATCCTAAAGTTGTGCCTTCGCCAGTGATTGACGGGTCGCCCTGGATATTGAGGTACTGCCATTGTGGGGCAGCCTCATAGTCATTTACCGAAGTAGCGGCAACAGTACAGACCACATTGCTCTGGCTTGGTTCAAAGACGCCAGCTCCAAGCACCGGAGGAGTGACGTTGAGCACGCGCAGGCTCTGAATGGTAGAAGGCACTGCGCCCTTCTCCATGTAGTTAATGTGAGAACCAAGCTCCATGTGCTCAAGTGCTGTACAGCCCTCGAACGCGTCTCGGAAGATGTTAGTCACGGTGTTGGAGATATTCACTGTGTGGAGCTTGGTACAGTTTGCACACAGATTCTGCGGAATCTCGCGTGCGCCTTCCTCGGTGTTGAGAATCTCAAGGTCGCTCTCGAGGAATGCGTTAGGATTAACGGTCATGCCACTCTTGTAGGTGAACTCCTTGATGGCAGCGCGGTAGAAGCCGTAGTTGCCAATCTCCTTGAGTGCAGGCAAGATTACGTCGGTGAATGGAGAGTATGCCAAGCCGTAGTTGTCGATTGTCTCGATTGTTGCATTGTTTAGGGTTGTGCCAATCTCTCCCTCATGAGCAGCGACAAGCAAGCGTGTGCTTGCAGCGTTGGTGAGTACACCATTACTGAGAGCAAAAGCGCTATTGCCGCTTGCAAGCTCAATACTTGCGAGATTTTCTATTGGCCCAAATGCCGCATTGCCAATTGTGGCAACTGTTGATGGCAACTTGATGCCTGTGATGGCATTAGAGCCAGCAAAGGCTGTAGCACCAATGGAGGTCACGCCTTCTGGAATCTCAATCACTCCAGTAAGACCACTATTGAGGAATGCGCTTGCTCCAATGGTCTTCAGGGTGGTGGGGAAGGTGAAGTTTTGGAGCGCGGCACAGCCATTGAAGGCACTCTGCTGAATAGAGGTCACATCGCCAAGCAAGTTCACCTGCTCGAGCTGCGAGCAGTTAAGGAAAATGTTGGCAGGCACCGAAGTTATGGTTGCCGGCAGTTCTATTGCCTTGAGATGGTTGCAACCCTGGAACGCACCCGTTCCAATAGTCGCGATTTTGTTACCGTCCTCAAAGATGACATCCTCAATGCCACTACATCCCATGAAGCAACTTTGTGGAATGTCGAGCAGTTCGCCTCCAAGCACCAGTTGCTTGATTGTTGGGTAGTTGTGGAAAGGCTGGAGGTTGCTGACATAGTCACTTGTGTTCATAGGGCGCAAGATGATGAGCGTGTCGAGAGGAGGAAGGTCGGCAGCAGTGGCGCCAAAGGCGTTGCGGTTGAACTTGAGAGGTGTCTCGCTTGCCATGATGGTGAGCTTGCGCACTCCACTATTGGCAAATTGATTAGAAATCAGTGTACTTGTCACACCACCTGGAATAAATGCTTCGGTGATGTTGGGGCATTCCCAGATGGTGCCGCTACCCATTTTTGTTGCTGTCTCGGTGACAGGATAGTTGGTCAGGCTGGTGCAACCACGGAAGCAGTTGTTGCCGTAGCTCACGCAAGTTGCCGGCAGGTGAATCTCCTTGATGTCGCGGCAGTTGACAAATGCGTTAGCGTCAATGGCAACAACAGTATAGGTGGTGCCATTATACTCAAACGTCTCTGGGATGTTGACGATGTTGTTCTCGTCGCCAGTGTAAAATAGAGAGTCTTTTACTGTAACACCATCCTCTTGGTGAGAAGTGATAGTGTACTTTGTTAAGGTTGCGTTGTTCCCTGAGGTGGTCCAGTTGTAGCCAATCACGTCGGTGAGTTTGGCGGCATTGGTTGTCATAGCCACAATAAGTGCCATGACGGCAATCACCCCGCGCAACCAAGATAAACGAGTAATCTTCTTGCCCATAATTATTAGATTTATTAATTATAAAATATGTTTAATTTGTTAATATACAGCGCATTTCGACTTATCATGCTATCTATTAAGGTAGAGTTTCATTGTAAACAGACTTACAAATTTAATAATAAATAAAGAAATTTGATTTTATTTTTTTCTAAAAAAATGCTAAAAACTAATAATTAATCACCTCGACCCAAATACGACAAAAAAACACAACAAAAAACAAGAGAAGACTTGCGTAGTTGCAAGATTATTACTACCTTTGCACCGCTTTTCGCACAAAAGCATAGTATTAACAATTAATTTATTTAAAACAAACGTTTTATGTACAACTACGAAACCGTTTTCATTTTAACTCCCGTTTTGTCTGAACCACAGATGAAGGAAGCGGTAGAGAAATTCAAGAAAGTGCTCACCGACAACGGTGCCACTATCGAGAATGAAGAGCTCTGGGGCATGCGCAAGCTTGCCTATCCCATCCAGAAGAAGTCAACAGGCTTCTACGCATTTATTGAGTTCGCTGGTGAACCTACTATCGTGAACAAACTTGAGACAGCTTATCGTCGCGACGAGAAGGTGATTCGCTTCTTGACTTTCCGTCAGGAGAAGTTCGCTCATGAGTATGCACTTAAGAGAAGAAGCTTGAAGAAGAACGCAGCCAAGGCCGAGACCGAGGAAGCACCTCAAGCCGAAGTAAAAGAAGAAACTAACGAATAATGCAAGGAGGGAATAATATTATGGCACAAGCTCAATCTGAAATCCGCTATCTTACCCCACTGTCGGTAGACACAAAGAAGAAGAAATATTGCCGTTTCAAAAGAAGTGGCATTAAGTACATCGACTACAAGGACCCCGAGTTCTTGAAGAAGTTCCTCAACGAGCAGGGTAAAATCTTGCCTCGTCGCATCACTGGCACATCACTCAAGTTCCAGCGCCGCGTTGCCCGCGCCGTGAAGCGCGCACGCCACCTGGCATTGCTGCCCTATGTAACCGATTTGATGAAATAATTTAAAACTGGAGGTAACACACTATGAAGATTATATTGAAAGAAGACGTTATCAACCTTGGATACAAGGACGACGTTGTAGAAGTTAAGAACGGCTATGCCCGCAACTATCTCATTCCAAAAGGCAAAGCCATCATGGCATCGCCTTCAGCTTTAAAAGTTCTCGCCGAGGATATGCGCCAGCGCGCTCACAAGATTGCAAAAATCAAGAACGACGCCGAGGCTATCGCCGAGACCATGAAGGGAATTGCTCTGACCATTACTGCAAAGACCGACAACAAAGGCACAATCTACGGTTCTGTTGGCAGCAACCAGATTGCTGACGAGCTTGCCAAGATTGGTCATGAGGTAGACCGCAAGATCATCAAGGTCGCTAATGTAAAAGAACTTGGACATTACATCGCCACAGTACAACTCCACAAGGAAGTTGCTGTAGAGATTCCTTTTGATGTGATTTCTGAAAATGCTCCTAAGGAAGAAGCTCCCGCTGTTGCCGAGGTAGCTGTCGAAGACGAAGAAGCTACCATCCCCGACACTACTGTTGAGGACGCTCCTGCAGCTGAGTAAAAACAGCTCACCTTCCCCTGGGGAACTATAAAATCAAATAAACGCAATCCTGTCGTCAAAAGCAGGGTTGCGTTTTTTTCGGGGCTAACGAGGACGCTAGGACCCTTGAACTCGTGGATAACAACTTCTTCCTTCTTGCCACTCTCGCCTTCGAATACCATCTTAGCAACGCCTGGCTTTGACGCATCACTTCGCACCGAAGATGACGCTTACATCACCTATTCGCTACCACGCACAGGCAAGGACATTGTTGTCACATATTGGTACGACAACGGCACCAAGAGGCAGAAGACGCTGAAGTGGAAGGGCCGCCGTTTCAACAGGTGATAATCCTCTGTTGCAGAGCATGCTACAAAAAAATGCCACAGCCTTAACTTGGGCTGTGGCATTTTTAGTTGGGCAAGAGTTGCAGCTGTTAACGCTTTATGATCTTGCTTGTGGTGCCATCCTCTCGCTTGACGATAATAACACCTGTTGCCGATGTTATATCATTAATTTTGCGTCCTTGAATGTCGTAGTACTCAGCATTTTGCTTGCACTGTCGTGAGGGTTGCTGGGATTTTGATGATGGGTTAACGTTATTTATTTTTCTATTAAGATGTTTTTTTATTAAATAATTGTGATTAAATTTGCGATATTAAAATTGGATATAAGCTTTTGAGCCTAAAACTGGTATGATTGCTGGTAATGTGACTCTTATCTATAATATTTTGCTTGATAACTAAATGATTTTTTAGACTATGAAAGATTTCAGATTATTGATGTTGGTTGTGGTGGCTGCGCTGGTGATGCCGGTTCAGGCCGCAAGGCGTAGCGAGATGCAGATGCGTGCCGCAGCGATTGATGTGCTCAAGGCGAGTCGGCCAATGGAACGAGTTGCAGTGAGCGAGCACATGACTGCCTATAACCAGCGTGGTGGGGGATTTGCCCTGATCTCGACCGATGACAAAGCTCCTGCTGTGCTGGCCTACTCGATGGAAGGTTCATTTCAGACGACAACCAGTAATCCCGGCTTCAACTGGTGGCTGCGTGCCGTCAAGAGGGCAAGCCTGAAGGAGACCACTAAACCCGACCCGTCGCGGTTCAAGCCATGGGTTGAACCGCTCACCACAACCAAGTGGGGGCAGAATGAACCATTCCGCTACATGTGCCCATTCCTGCAATATGACCCTGACTTGAGCCACTATGGAGTGTATATTCCTGACTCTACTCACAACGCAGTGGGGTGTGGCCCGGCAGCAATGGCCCAATTGATGAAATACTACAACTATCCCAAGCGTGGCAAGGGGAGTGCATCGGTGGTAGTGAAATATGATCAAGCTAACGTGATGCTGAGTGTGGATTTAGAGAACACCACCTACGAGTGGGCAAAAATGCTTGACGACTATAGCGGAGGCTATACCGATGAGAACGGCAAGGCTGCCGCCGAGCTGTGCTATCATGCTGCTGTTGCTGCTCAGGCTAACTGGAACAGCCTGGGTGGTGGCACATTTGACGAGAACATCCTTAGTGCCATGATCAACAATTTCAGCTATAACCCATCAGCCCAAGTGCTTAATCGTCCGCTCTATGACGAACCTGCATGGATGGAGATGATTTATCGCATGTTAAGTGATGGGCACCCAGTGCTATATTCGGGCAAGGACATCAACTTTGAGGTGGGAATCCTCGTGGGCCACAATTTCATCATCGACGGCTACGACGAGAATGGACTCGTGCATGTGAACTGGGGATGGCATGGCCAGCAAGATGGCTACTTCGACAT
>CAMVKS010000034.1 GCA_947167995.1 uncultured Prevotellaceae bacterium | reverse complement strand
GCTGCGGATTCTCACGAAGCGTGATAATGACCTGCATGCACTACAAGAGCCTGGGCACCGTGAGCAACAAAAAGATCCAAATCGCCCAAAAGCTCAACGTGCCAAACCTCGATGACTTCCTAAAATCATAAAGTCTTGACCAACTATGATGAGAAAAACATGATTTTTTATATCTTTGCACACAAACTGCAAGATATAGACATTATGTATAACAGAGAATTCACTCCAGAGTTTATCACGAAACTGGAAGAAAACGAGATTTTTGTGTTTGGCAGCAACCTTGGCGGGATACATGCAGGTGGAGCTGCAAGGGTGGCGCTTGACAAGTTTGGCGCCGTGTGGGGCCAGGGTGTGGGCATGCAGGGCCAGTGCTATGCAATCCCCACCATGCAAGGCGGTGTGGAGACCATCAAGCCATACGTTGATGAGTTTATAGCCTACGCCACACAGCATCCCGAATACAAGTTCCTGGTCACTCCCATTGGCTGTGGAATTGCAGGGTTCAGACCAAAAGAAATAGCACCCTTGTTTGAGGATGCTATCGACGTGCAGAACATTATTTTGCCCAAAGGCTTTGTTGATGTGATATAACAATCGGCCTCGACAAGTCACACAAACTGCTCCAAGACAGCCTGAAGCTGCTGTGCCGAATGCACTCCGGCTTCTTTCCACACGAGCTGCCCCTGCTTGAAGACGGCAAGCGTGGGCACAGCCCTCACACCGTATTGTGCGGCAAAGTCTTGCGCCTCGTCGACATCGACCTTGATGATAGTTGCCTTGTCGCCAACGCTTTGCTTGAGTTCCTCAAGAATGGGATGCATCATCTTGCAAGGTCCGCACCAGGTGGCGAAGAAGTCGACAAGAACGGGTTTATCGCTCGAAATAAGTTGTTCAAAGTTGTTCATAATTCTTGATTGAGTAAAAGATGTAAAGGAATAAAAGGATTTAAATAATTATTCTCTTTCTTCTGTTGAGCAAACTTTGTGCCATCACTCAATGAAGTGACACTGTGGCAGTGAGCGCATGTTGTAACGGCTTGCCATCGACTCGCCATAGGCCTATTTAATAGCAGAGTTATAACATTTAGTAAAACCACTCAAATTTATATTGATAGTAAACGTCTCATAGACCAGCTTATCAATCCAACGAAAAGAAATCGATTGTGACTTTTTTAATATTTCTGGCTCAATATCAACAAAAAACGCAGAAATGAAACTATCACCAGCATGATCAATACTGGAATAATAGACTGTTTGATCTAATACTTCCTCGTCATAGTCAGATTTACTTCTAATAATTCTCATGGACACTTCAGTAGATTTTGACGAAAATCTGCCATTATTATATACCGCTGCATCCCATGTTTGGTCAAAATATTTGAGCCCATCAAATAATTCTATAATCTTTAAAGTTCCATCATGCGGAAAATATATAGCATGGACATCTCCATTCTTGTAATAACACATTATATAGGAAGTCTCTGTGGTGTATTCATCAGTGACTGATTCTCTAACCCAGCCATTATTTACTGTTGCACGTGCTTGTGTGCGTCTCTTAGTTCTAGCAGAAGCAATACTTGTTGCTAAAAATATTAATATTAATAATATTATTGTTTTCTTCATAATTAATCTACATTATTATGGTCCATATTAATAAATTAGGTTAAATCTTCAAAAATCTATTATTTGTTAATGGCTTTTCAAACCTATTGCCTTCGCAAAGATACATAAATTATTTTGAATATAATAAACAGAAAATTACTAATCAGAGAAATATGAATATATAAACACGAGATGCGGCATGTATTCAAGAACAACAATAATACTTGTAATGCAGTGCCATCACTCAATGAAGTGACACTGTGGCAGTGAGCGCATGTTGTAACGGCTTGCCATCGACTCGCCATAGGCTCCAGCCGAGAGGATGGCTACCAAATCGCCACGCCGAGTGAACGGCAACTGCACATCTCGTCCAAACACGTCGCTCGACTCGCATATGGGCCCCACGACATCGCAGGTCACCTGCCGAGTGGACTGTGATGTGAGATTCACTATCTTGTGTTTAGAACCATAAAGGGCGGGACGCATAAGGTCGGTCATTCCGGCATCAAGTATGACAAATTTCTTGACGGCATTCTCCTTGACAAATACCACTCTCGAAATCAATGCGCCACACTGCGCCACTATCGACCGTCCCAACTCAAAATGCACCATCTGTCCAGGACGAACCTTCAAGCCTCTCTTGAAAACATTAAAGTATTCCTCAAAGCGAGCGACGGGATTAGCCTCGGGATTTTCATAATCCACCCCGAGTCCTCCTCCCACATCAACCATCTCAAAGTTTATACCTTTTTTCTCAAAGTGGTCGAGCAAGGTGTTTATCTCTTTACAAAGCAACTCGTAGGGCTCCATGAGAGTCACTTGCGAACCAATGTGGAAATGCAAGCCAAGAAGCCTAACGTTTGACAAGCTCCTTGCTTTCTCAACCACATCGTCAAGAGCCTGCTTGTCGATGCCAAACTTGTCGGACGACGTGCCAGTGGTGATGTAACGGTGGGTGTGAGCATCGATATTTGGGTTCACGCGAAGTGCTATTCCAGCAGCCTTACCGCGACGTGCTGCTATCTCGTTGATGACATCCATCTCCTCCACACTCTCCACGTTAAAGCAGTAGATGCCAGCATCTATACCAGTCTCTATTTCCCTGTCGGTCTTTCCAACACCCGCATAAGCCATCTTCTCGGGTTTGAAGCCCACATCTAATGCGGCTTTTATCTCATTGCCACTCACAAGGTCGGCCCCTACCCCACTGCGCCTAATCTCCTCAAGTATCGTGCGATTGCCATTTGCCTTGATAGCATAATGCACAGCATAAGGGAAACCCTTGATTTCTTTGTTTATTGTATTGAGTGTTTCACGCAACAACGCCAAGTCGTAGCAATAAAAAGGTGTGTCGAGGCTACTGAGTTCCTCAAGTTTTTTATGGTATTTGAGTGCCATTGTCTTAAAATAGATGTTTTGTGTTTCTTGTGTTTTTTTTGCAAAGTTAAACATAATATTTAAAAAAACAATTTTTTGCCATGTTTTTTATTTCAGAACCCAATCTTTTTACTACTTTCGTAACCTAAACAATAGAATTATGACTACAAGAGAAGCAATTCTTTTACTTCGCAACACCCTAAGCTCCTTCTACGACATCCGCGAGATTGAGAGCATGACTCGCATAATATTTGAAGAAGTGCTGTTGTGGAAGCCTGTCGACATTGTGATGCGCGACAACGAAGAGCTCCCAGCGTTTTTCGAAGTCAAGCTCAACGAGATTATGGCACGGCTCATGCGTCACGAGCCTTTGCAGTACATCCTGGGCAAAGCACGATTTCACGGCCACAATTTCGTTGTGACACCATCCACTCTCATCCCCCGTCCCGAGACCGAGCAACTCGTCGACATGATAATCGACCAGAATCCCGCGAGCGACCTCAGCGTGCTTGACATTGGCACCGGCAGCGGATGCATCGCAATATCGCTTGCACGGGCTATGAAATTTGCGCAAGTCACGGCTACCGACATCAGCCCCCACGCCTTGGCAGTCGCCCAGCAGAATGCTAAAGCACTGAAAACACAGGTAAAGTTTGCAGTACAAGATATTCTCCACTGCCCTGCCCCAACCGAGGCATGGGACATCATTGTGAGCAATCCGCCCTACATCACCGAGCGCGAGAAAGCAGCCATGGAGCCTAACGTCCTTGACTACGAGCCACACTCGGCCCTGTTTGTTCCCGACGACAATCCCATGCTATTCTACCAACCCATAGCAGCATTTGCACAACGGGCACTAAAGAACGGAGGAAGGCTATACCTCGAGATCAACCGTGCCATGGCACAGCAAGTCATCGACACCCTGCGCGCCCACAGGTTTGGCAACATTCAGGCGCACAACGATTTCAACGGAAACCCACGATTTGTAACAGCGATAAAAAACAACAACTAAACAATAAAAAATCATGAAACATCTATCACTCATCGCACTTGCACTCATCGGCATTGCATTCACCAGCTGCAACGGTAATAAAACCACAAGCGTCAGCAATGCGAGTTCTGCAATCAGTGCCAGCGACAGCACCGACAGTTCTTTCACCGACAGCACCGCAACGCCACCACCCAGCCAAGAGGTGGTTGAAGAGCTCAACAAGGCTGTCAACGAAGATCATGACGACCCTGACGCCAACTTCAGCTATGACGAAAAAACCAACACGGTCAAGATTGTGAAAATTGTGGAAATTCCCGCCGGCAAGAGCGAAGATGACTATGCCGGAATCATCGCCGAGAAAGATGTGCCTGAATTCATCAAGCAATTCAAGAAGAGCACCAACCCCAACGATGTAACAATCAAGAGCAAAGGCGCTTCAATCACAATCAGCTATGTTAACAAAGCCACTGGCGAAGAGATAACTCAAGCCTTCATCACTCCCGATGACCTGAAATAAACCTTTTGGGACTTGTTCACCGTCTACTGGCCGATAGTTTTTCTCACTAAAATTATCGGCCAGCTCTTTATTTTGAGGACTCAGGTTTTGTAGTAAAATGTGATTTTAACTTTATCAACGTTAAATAAGGCAACAATTTAACATTTATAACTCAAAAATATTATTAATTAACTTGCATTTTATTCTTTGTTATTTCCCAATATGATAATTTTGCACGTTAATTTAAACTCTTGAAGAGAACAAAAAGAAAAAAGCTTTTATTATGGATTCAATAAACATTCGCGAGTTGAACGACATCATTGCCAGCAAGAGCAGTTTTGTCAACACCATCAGGCAAGGTATGAACCAAACTATCATTGGACAGCAGCACCTTGTCGACTCTTTATTGATTGCACTTCTTGCCAACGGTCACGTGCTTCTCGAAGGCGTGCCAGGACTTGCTAAAACACTTGCAATCAAAACCCTTGCACAAATCATCGACGCCAAATACAGCCGCATTCAATTCACCCCCGACTTGCTGCCTGCCGATGTCATTGGCACAATGGTCTACAGCATCCAGAAAGAGAAATTTGAAGTCAAGCGTGGCCCCATCTTCGCCAACTTTGTTCTTGCCGACGAGATCAACCGCGCTCCAGCCAAGGTTCAAAGCGCGCTGCTCGAGGCAATGCAAGAGCGCCAAGTGACCATAGGCGACAACACCTTCACACTCGACGAGCCATTCCTGGTGATGGCCACCCAAAACCCCATTGAGCAAGAAGGCACCTACCCGCTCCCCGAGGCACAAGTGGACCGCTTCCTGATGAAGGTGATTATTGGTTACCCCAACCGCCAGGAGGAAAAAGAAATCATCAGGATGAACATCAACGGCACTCTCAACGATGTCAATCCACTAATAACGCCAGCCGACATCGTCGACGTTAGAAATGTGGTGAAAAAAATCTACATCGACGAGAAAATCGAACGATACATAGTGGACATCGTCTTCGCCACTCGTTTCCCGAGCGACTACGGCATTAACGACCTCAAGAGCATCATCTCGTTTGGTGCATCGCCACGAGCTTCTATCAGCATGGCACTCGCCGCAAGAGCCTATGCCTTCTTGAGAGGCCGAGGTTATGTCATCCCCGAAGATGTGAGAGCAGTGTGCCACGATGTCATGCGTCATCGACTGGGCCTAAGCTACGAAGCCGAAGCCAACAACATAGGCGCCGACGAAATCATCAGCAACATTGTCGATAAGATTGCCGTGCCTTAACACTTGACCCACCACATCTTCAAGATTTCAGTTTTTACTTGTCGGGATTTGAATCACACAGTAAATGGAACGAAGCGAGTTACTAAAAAAGGTACGCAAGATTGAGATAAAAGCCAAAGGTCTGTCTCAAAACATCTTCGCCGGTGAATACCACACAGCCTTCAAGGGACGTGGTATGACATTCAGCGAGGTGCGAGAGTACCAGTATGGAGATGATGTGCGTGACATCGACTGGAATGTGACAGCACGCCAGAACCATCCCTATGTCAAAGTCTATGAAGAAGAGCGTGAACTCACGGTCATGCTTGTTGTTGACGTGAGCGGCAGCAAGAACTTTGGCGCTGTGGGAGACTCTAAACAGGACGTCATGACCGAGATTGCCGCAACGCTCGCCTTCTCGGCCATCGAGAACAACGACAAAGTGGGTGTATTGCTCTTCAGCGACAAAATCGAGAAATTCATACCTCCTCAGAAAGGAAGGAAACACATTCTTCTCGTCATCAGCGAACTGCTGAACTTCAAGCCACAGAACACCGGCACCAACATCAACTTGGCACTCGAATATCTCACCCAGGGTATCAAGAAGCGTTGTACTGCCTTTCTCATCAGCGACTTCCTCGACTCCAACGACTACTACAAGAGCATGTCGATTGCCAACCACAAGCACGACGTGATAGCTGTTCAGGTCTATGACAAGCGAGAAGCCAATCTGCCTAACATCGGGCTAATCAAAGTCAAGGACTCGGAGCGTGGCAATGAACGATGGATCGACACCAGCAGCCGACGTGTGCGACAAGCTTATATGAAATGGTGGTACGAACGCCAGCAAGCCATGTCCGACACACTCACACGCAGCAATGTCGACATGACACAGATAGCCACCGACGAGGACTATGTGAAGTCGCTATTAGCTCTGTTCAAAAAGCGTGGATAAAACACTACTATATAACTCCTACTCCACCACAAGACAATGATTTCAAGAAAATTTCTCATAACTACAGCGGCTCTTGCCATCGCTATTCTTGCCCCGCTTCAAGTGGCCCTTGGCGGCAACACTGCCGTCAGTATCAGTGTCAAGCTCGACTCGGCACGGATGATGATGGGAAAAACCGTCCAGATGCACGTCAACATCACCCAAGACAAGGGATTGAATGGAGTGCTGCTGAATATCGACAAGAAAGCCATCACCCCCGAAGTGGAAATCGCCAACCCCGGCAAGAACGACACTACCAGTCTTGACAACAACCGCATCCAAATCAAGCGCGACATCACTCTGCAAGCCTTTGACCCCGGCACCTATCAGCTGCCGCCCATGGCCTATCTCGTGGGCAAAGACACTGCCAAGAGCGAGCCGCTCACTCTGACAGTCGATTCCATTGTTGTCGACACCGTTGGTCCCATAAAGGACTTCAAGCCCATTATCAAAGTTCCGTCCAAGTTTCTCGATTTTGTCCCCGATGTAGTGAGTAAATACTGGTGGGCATGGCTGCTGGGCATCGCACTGATAGCCTTTGCCATCTTTGCCTATCTCAAGTGGTTCAAGAAAGGTATCAACCCATTGCGCCCGGTCAAGAAGCGTATGCCACCCTACGAAGAGGCTATGCTCAACCTCGAGAAGCTCAAGAGTCGAAACCTGTGGCAGAATGGTCATGAAAAGGAGTATTACACTCAGCTGACCGACATCTTGCGCATTTACATCGACCGTCGATTTGGTATCAACGCCATTGAAATGACATCGAGCCAAATAATGGACAAGCTCAAGGAGAACAATGACGCGCACCTTGCCAACGAACAACTCAATGACGTACTCGAGATTGCCGACTTTGTGAAGTTTGCCAACATGCACACTGTAGCCGACGACAACGAGATATCGTTCCAGCGTGCCGTGAACTTTGTCGAGCAAACGCGACCAGTCACCATCGACAGCGATGACAGCAACACAGAGAAAGACTCTACAGGAAAGGAGGCACAACAATGATCAACATGCACTTCATGCACCCAGGCCTACTGTGGCTGTTGCTGCTCATCATCCCCCTCACCGCCTGGCACATCTTCAAGAGCGTCAAGAGCGACCCAACACTGCGAATGTCGACCACCCAGGCCTTCGACAACATGCCACGCAGCTGGAAGGAATGGATGCGACATGTGCTCTTTGCACTGCAGATGCTTGCCCTGGCTTGCCTGATTGTGATTCTGTGCCGACCCCAGTCGAGCAGCAGCTGGACCAACACCGATGTGGAAGGAACCGACATTGTGCTCTCGCTCGACATCAGCACCAGTATGCTCGCCAAGGACTTCAAGCCCAACCGCCTCGACGCGGCTAAGGACGTGGCCATCAAGTTTGTGCAAGACCGAACCAGCGACAACATAGGTCTTGTAATATTTGCCGCCGAAGCTTTCACTCAGGTGCCTATGACCAACGACATCCCCACCTTAGTAAACTACCTCGGGAATGTTGAGATTGGCATGCTCGACGACGGCACTGCGGTGGGCGACGGCATCGCCACTGCCATCAACCGCATAAAGGATGGAAAAGCCAAGTCCAAGAGCATAATTCTCCTCACCGACGGCACCAACAACACCGGTATGATAGAACCCATCACTGCTGCCAAGATTGCAGCAAAATATGGCATCAAAATCTACACCATCGGCGTGGGAACCATGGGCGAGGCGCTTTACCCGGTGGGAATTGGACTTGGAGGGCAAGTCGAATATTCCATGCAGAAGGTTCAAATCGATGAGAAATCGCTACAACAAATCTCCGATATCACCGACGGAAAATACTTCCGAGCCACAAGCAAGAATGTCTTGAACGAGGTCTTTTCCGAAATCGACAAACTCGAGAAAACCCGCATGGAAATCCAGAAGCACAACCAGATGACCGACAACTATCAGCCTTGGGCTCTGGCTTTGCTGCTTTTGCTTGCCATGGCTGCAATAATCCGATACACCATTTTGAGGACCATACCTTAATTAATGTTCTGCTTTTAAAAAAACGATATATATCACATGCTAAGTTTTGCAAATCCCGAGTTTTTCTATCTGCTCTTGCTGGTTCCGGCAATAGCAGGGCTTTACATGCTCGAACGCTTGGCCCGCAGGCGCAAGCTTCAAGCGTTTGGCAAGATAGAGCAAGTGGAGAATCTCATGCCCGACGTGTCGGACAAGAAACCTCTTGTGAGATTAATCATAATTCTCGTGCTGCTGACCGTAGTTGTCATCATGCTTGCGAGACCACGTGCAGGAGCTGTGGGCAAAAAGACTAACAGCATCAACGGCATCGAGGTCGTGATTGCCATGGACGTTTCAAACTCAATGAACGCCAGCTCCACAAGCGACCCGCAAGGAATGTCAAGAATGAACCGAGCCAAGATGATAATGGAAAAACTCATCGACAAGCTCAGCAACGACAAAGTCGCGCTCATAGTCTTCGCCGGCAAGCCCTACATGCAGATGCCTATGACCATCGACGGGCAAAGCGCGAAAATGTTCCTCAACAGCATCAGCACCAACATGGTGCCCATGCAGGGAACCGCGATTGGGGCGGCTATCGACCTGTCGACGGCGGCGTTCTCACGCAACAGCAAGGCCTCCAAGGCGATTATCCTCATCACCGATGCCGAGAACTTTGAAGATGATGCCGAAGATGCAGCCAAGCGCGCCAGGAAAAACGGCATCCAGGTCAATGTGATTGGAGTGGGCACCAGCGAAGGCTCCACAATTCCCACGGGCAACGGACAAAGCATGACCAACGAGGACGGCGAGGTGATTGTCACCAAGCTCGACGAGGAGAAAGCCGAAGAGATTGCCAAGGCCGGCAAAGGCACCTATATCCAAGGCAATGCCACCGATGCAGCCGAAGTGCTTGAAGAGACTCTCTCCAAATTGGCTTCGACCAACCTCTCGCAGGAGTCTTTCTCCAAGAACGATGAGCAATTCCCGGTATTTGCGTGGATTGCACTCATTCTTCTCATCGCCAACGTGATTCTGCTCAACAACAAGAACCCATGGCTTGCCAAGCAAGACTTATTCAAATTCAAGGCTAAAAATGATGAAAAATAAGAACTTACTCATTATCTTCATTGCCGCCATTCTGGCTTCAGCGGGTTTCGGCTTTACAAGCTGCAGCAAGGAGGAGCCTCTCGCGCAACAAACCACCAAGCAGGAGCGAAACCACATCAAAAAAGGTAATGCGCTCTTCGACGAGCAGAAGTATGCCGAGGCCGAGGTCGAATATGGCAAAGCGCTCGAGGCCAACCCCAAATCGGCCATCGCAGCCTACAACATGGCACTCGCACTCATCAAGCAGGCAGCACCGGGCGACTCCACAGGCCTGGCACAGCGTGCCGACTCGCTTTTCGGCTTTGCAGCTTCGACATCTAAGGACAAGTCACTACAGTCCATGGCTTTTTACAACAGGGGAAACATCGCCTACAATGCACAAGACTACTCCAAGGCCATCGACTTCTACAAGCAGGCGTTGAGATTGATTCCTGCCGACGACGAAGCCCGATACAACCTGCGCATGGCACAGCTCAAGCTCAAAAACCAGCAGCAGAACCAAAACCAAAATCAGAATCAAGATCAGAACAAAGACCAAAATCAAGACCAGAACAAGGACCAGAATCAAGATCAAGACCAAAATCAAGACAAGGACCAAAATAAAGATCAAAATCAGGACCAGAACAAAGATCAAAACCAAAACCAGAATCAGCAGCGGCAGCCACAGGCCACCAATATGGACGAGCAAAGCATAAACCAGGTGCTCAAAGCCATGGAGGACAAGGAAAAAGCCACGCAAGACAGGATGAAACGAATGCAACAGCAACAAAATCGCAATTCGCAATACAAGTGGTGAAAAACGGCAGTTTCTGGGCTCTTTATCAATTCAGTTTTATATGAATATCGCAAAATATATATTATCCTTAATTCTACTGGCCACCTCAGTTCTGCCACTGGCGGCACAAGTCAAGGTGCAAGTGCCGTCAACGGTGGGTGTGGGCGAGACGTTCCAACTAAGATACACCATAGAAGGTGCTAACGGCAAACTTGTTTCTCCTCCTCACATTGATGGTGCAAGACTTGTCAACACTTCGAGGGTTTCTTCTAATTTCAACGGCAAGTCTTCGTCCGAAATCGTTTTCATGTTTATTGCCGAAACTCCAGGCACTCACAAACTTGAAGGTGCAACAATAGCAGTCAACGGAAGGAGATATTCAACCTCTGCACGCACAATCTATTTCGACCCCAACGGCGGCGGCAGCAGCAACCCCAGCAGTGGCGGTGGCAGCAGTGCCAGCCCCTTCCCTAACGGCAACCCATTCTCGGGCAGTCAGGGTGGCACGGTAGGCAACATCTCGGCTTCCGACTTGTTTGCACGCATCGTGCTCTCCAAAGAGGTGGTCTACGAGCAGGAGGCGGTGGTGTGCACCATCAAGCTTTTCTCTCGCGTCGAGGGCAACATCTCCTTCAGCTGCACGCAGCAACCGTCGTTCAACGGATTTCTCATCGAAGAGCTCCCTGTGAACAGGAATTCCCAGCACCTCGAGACATTCAACGGGAAAAGCTACATGGTGGCCGATGTGATGAAGTACATCCTCTTTCCACAAGAGTCGGGAAAACTCACCATCACCCCGGGAAAATATGAGGCAGCAATTTCGGTCGATCCGTTTGGAGGCTTCTTTGGGCCGTCCAGTACAACAAAAGTGAATGTGCCGGCTTCACCGGCTGTCATCGACGTCAGGCGCCTGCCAAGCCCACGTCCCGCCAACTTCAGCGGAGCAGTGGGAACGTTCACGGTAAGCACCCGCATCAATCCGCAAGCGTTCAAGACCTATGCCCCTGCAACCTACAGCATTATCGTCACGGGTAGCGGCAACTTGAAATACATCCAGAACCCCATTGTCAATATGCCCAAGCAGTTCGACACCTATGACCCACAGAGCAACATCAACGTGGCGCCATCGGGCGACAACGTGAGCGGCAGCGTCACCTTCAACTATCTGTTCATACCGCAGTTTGTGGGAGATTTCAAAATCCCCGACTCCTATTTTGTGTACTTCAACACCACCACGCAACAGTATGACAGCCTCAAAATCGAGGGCTACAAGCTCTCGGTCGCCAAGGGCGAAGGCAAGCCTTCAAAGCACTATGCGCTCCGCAACCTCGACATCCGTGGCATCGACACTGGCAAAGCAAGTCTCGACAAGTCGCAGTCGTTCTTCATCACAAGCCTCGGATACTGGCTGCTCGCGCTGTTCTTGCTCATTGCAATGATAGCGGGACTGATTATCTACCGCAAGATAGAGGCCACCCATGCCGACTCAAGCCTCATGCGCAAGCGCCGGGCAAGCAAGCTCGCTCAGCGTAGGCTCAAGACAGCACGACAGCACATGGAGAGCAACGACCGCAACGGCTTCTACTCCGAGACGCTCTCGGCACTGTGGGGTTACCTCAGCGACAAGCTCAGCATCCCCGTCTCAGAGCTTAGCAAAGACAACATTGCCGCCGAGATGGAGGCTTATGGCTTCGAGCCGAAGCACATCGGCGACACCATGCACATGCTCGAGACCTGCGAGTTTGCACAATATGCTCCCGAACTCGAGAGCAGTACCATGGCTCAGGTCTACAACGACAGCGCAACACTGATCGACGAACTCGAGAGCGTGAAGCGCAAAAAAGAAACTCCCCCCGACGACGACAACGACAACAACATCATCATGCGAGCAATAACTCTTCTCATCACTGTCACGGCTATGGCCTTGACAACCATGGCGGCACCAGTCGACTATGTGGAGCAAGGCAACAAAGCCTACGACGCCAAGCAGTACAAGGAGGCGGTGAAGCTTTACACTCAGGCCACCACGCAAGGCTCCTCGTCACAGCTCTACTACAACATGGGCAATGCCTACTATCGTCTCAACGACCGCGCCAACGCCATCCTGTGCTACGAGAAAGCCCTCAAGCTCTCGCCCTCCAACAGCGACGCGCGCTACAACCTGCAGTTTGTTCGTGAGAAATCACAGCTTGTCGACGACAACGGAGCCACCTACTTCTCTTCGCTCATTGGCGACTGGGTGAGCCATGCCTCAAGCAACACATGGGCGGTACTCGGCATGATAGCTTTTGCCCTCATGCTCGCCGGCTTTGCATGCTTCCGCATCGCCCCCACAGTGGTGTGGCAGAAGGTGGGTTTCTTTGGAGCCATCGTCATGGCGGTAATCACCATCTTAGCTATCATCTGCTCGTTCTACATGCACAGCAGGTGCACAAGCAACGACTATGCCATCATCATGGTCGACAAGAGCGTGGCGCAGAAGTCGCCCCGCAAGAGCGACAAGGACGTGGCATTCAGGCTCACCAACGGCGTGAAGGTGCAAATCACCGACTCCATCTCGGAGAAGGACACCAAGCAGAAGTGGTATAAAATCGAAACCGCCGACTCTCGCTCGGGATGGATGAAGAAAGACAATTTCGAAATAATATAAATCATGTGGCAAGAGTCTTTAACACATTAATGCCCCTAAATAATACTCACACGACATTATGGAAGAACTACAACAATTCGATGCCGGGATTTTCACCGCACTGAACGGGCTGCATGGCCTTTACTTCGACAGCTTCATGTATCTCGTGACAAAAATCGCGACATGGACTCCCATGATTCTCATGTTGCTGTACCTGCTCTTCCTCAAGAAAGGATGGCGCAAAGCTGTGGCTGTAGTCCTCGCTGTGGGGCTTGTGATTCTCATCGCCGACCAGGTGTCGGCATCCATCATCAAGCCGCTCGTGGCCAGAGCCAGGCCATCACACAACCCCGACCTCGCCTCTTCCATACACATTGTCAACGGCTACCGTGGAGGGCCGTTTGGCTTTGTCTCGAGCCATGCCGCCAACTGCTTCGGCATTGCCCTGCTGCTCTCCATGATTTTCAAGAACAGGCTCTTCACCTGGACCATGGTGGTGTGGGCTACGCTCATGTGCTACAGCCGCATCTACCTGGGCGTACACTACCCCGGCGACATCTTCTGCGGTGCCATCTTGGGATTTGCGTCGGCATGGATCGTCTACCGCATCTTCATGTGGGCTGGCAAGAAATGGCCTGAGTGGGCCGATGTCTCTTTCACCTACAACGAGAGCCGGCAGATGATCTACGCGGCAGTCATCAACATCACATTGCTCGCGGTGTGGGCTGTTTTTTATGACTTTAATTAAAAAAAAGCACAAATATTTTTTACAGTCCCGAAAAAAGCACTATCTTTATAGCATCTTTTTAAATATACACATTATTCTAAATCAAATAATTTATTTTTATATCATGCCCAAAACCATCACTTTCAATGAGTTGCGACGCATCAAGGCAAGTCTGCCCGAAGGCTCTACGCATCTTATTGCCGAGAAACTAAACCTCAGCGTTCAAACGGTGAGAAACTACTTTGGCGGGTCGAACTACGACTTCGGAATCCACATGGGAGTGCACATCGAGCCAGGTCCCGACGGGGGCATCGTCGTTCTTGATGACCCAACTATTCTCGACATGGCGATTGAGATTCTTAACAAGGACAAGATTAAAAAAGAAGACTAAGACATCGCGTCACAACTTGCAACGACATGGAACCCTCACCCTCTAAGTGAAGGTTCCATGTTTTTTAGTTGATGGGCGCTTCGCTCCTTTTTTTTAGACATAAGAACATAAGTTTTGCATAAGGGATGACGCTTGGGGTAATGCATAATTTTGGCGTTGGATGTTTCAATAATCTCACAAAGTTGCACCTGCCGGTGTCGAAAAGCCTGCTTACGCAGGAATTTTGAAACATGGAATCAGTAGAATCGGTTTTGCATTGAGGCCGGTTTTTTAGACATAAGAACATAAGTTTTGCATAAGGGCTGACGCTTTGGTTAATGCACTATGTACAATTCCGGCGTTGGATGTTTCAATAATCTCACAAAGCTGCACCTTCGGTGTCACAAAGCCTGCTTACGCAGGAAAATATAACCAGGAGAATGGAAATTGAAGCGAGAAAAATAGTGGAATATTCTTAACACCAACCACTTAACTTTCTAATCTTGTTTCTTGCTATTCTCTCATTTACTTTTGCGCGCATGAACATTATTATTAACTTTAAAAACAACAGCTATGAACTCAAAAAAAAAATTATTTTTGTCCCACAACCACAAGCCTGAGCATTGTTGATGTATTGCGCCGCATCAGCTCAATGTAGGGACAAGGCGTGCCTTGTCCGTCCGAGTCCAGTGATTCCAGTGATTCCAGTGAGTCATGTGAGTCAAGTGATTCCATCAGCCGCAACGCGGCTAAACTTAACACTTAAAACTTAACACTTACTCACTGATTCCATCTTCTCTCACAAAGTTGCACCTGCCGGTGTCGAAAAGCCTGCTTACGCAGGAATTTTGAAACATGGAATCAGTGGAATCGGTTTTGCATTGAGGCTGGTTTTTAGACACAAGAACATAAGTTTTGCATAAGGGATGACGCTTTGGGTAATGCACTATGTACAATTCCGGCGTTGGATGTTTCAATAATCTCACAAAGTTGCACCTGTCGGTGTCGAAAAGCCTGCTTACGCAGGAATTTTGAAACATGGAATCAGTGGAATCGGTTTTGCATTGAGGCTGTTTTTTAGACACAAGAACATAAGTTTTGCATAAGGGATGACGCTTTGGGTATACGAAATCCAATGTAAACATATCTTTGTCCTTAATTGTCGTAAAAAAAACGAGAACTGACTATTATTTATGATATTTCGGGTATAATTATACATTTTCATGGAATATTATTGTATCTTGCTGAATATTACTATAATATGTGTAAAAAAAGGTATAATTTTTTTGGTAGTTTTGTATAAATCACCTAATTTTGCCACCCTAATGGGCAAACTGTGTCTTAATGAACCAAACTTATTTAATAACAAACGCTTACACCTTAGAGTAGGGAAGCCGTACTAAACCCATTTTTTGCACAATTACCTTCTAATCAATTCACAATTCATAATGCACAATTGGTTTTTGTGTCTGAAAAAAAAGAATTATGATCTTATGTTCTTATGTCCAAAGACATCAGGCGAGGAACCAATTATGCATTGAAAAAGGTTCTTATGTTTATCCAGCGTGGGGGCAATGTCTGTATGTCTGTATGTCAAAAAAACAGACAGACACACTGAACAGACAGACAATTTATGTCAAAAGACATCAGGCGAGGAAGTAATTATGCATTGTGAATTATGCATTATGCATTGAAAAAGGTTCTTATGTCGTAAATTGATTTAAACAGAGACAAACAAAATATTTTATTAACAAAACCAAACTTTACATTTTATGTTAAAGAGAATTTATCTAAAACTACTGATGAGCCTGATGCTCGTGGCACTCGCAGCGCCCCAGGCATGGGCTGCCGACGAGCTCCTAACCGTTGCTAATGGTTCAGGGCAAAGTCGTATCGCTCCCATTTATGGTAATTATTGCGATACTCAAGGCTCTTATAGCGTTATGCTATATCCAAGTTCGATGCTTTCAGACATGGTTGGTAAGGATATAACAGGATTAAAGTTCTATCCTACTGCTGCCACTGCTTTTTCTGGTACATTTAAAGTTTCATTATGTGAAACAGATGCGACAACGGCTAGTTCAAGTATTGTATCAAATCCAACAGTCGTTAAAACTGGATTAGTTTTAGCCACAGGTCTTTCTTCTGTAGAAATATCTTTTGACGATAGTTATACTTATAATGGGAAAAATCTAGTTGTTAAAATTGAAGTCACAACAAGAGGAACTGATGCAAACACATATTTTGCTGGAGAAACACAATCGTCAGCAATGGTTTATACCAGTCAATATACCCAAGACTCTAAAAATTTTATTCCTAAAACAACCTTCACTTATTCAGGAGAAGATGTTCCTTATGCAGCCAGTGTAACACCACAGAACATTGCCTTTGGAAAATTTACTGTTGGAGCGGCTGCAAATACACAAAATGTTACTCTTAAGAACAAAGGCACAAGTGCTTTCACTCCGAGTGTGTCTATTAATGATGGTGCTCTGAATTCTATTTTCAGTACTACATATGTTGGTCAATCAATTGCTTCGGGCGAAACAGTCACAATTCCAGTAACATTCAATCCTGCCACTGCGGGTGACTTTACAGGCACTATGACTATCGACTGTGGCTTGGCTGGAACATTTAATATAAATTTATCTGGTAGTGCAGT
This sequence comes from uncultured Prevotellaceae bacterium, assembly GCA_947167995.1. Taxonomy (GTDB): domain Bacteria; phylum Bacteroidota; class Bacteroidia; order Bacteroidales; family Muribaculaceae; genus Sodaliphilus. The sequence goes on along the minus strand of CAMVKS010000034.1, from coordinate 14,409 downwards.
TCAGGAAATAACAGCAGCTGATGGCACTGCAACAGATTCTCATTTGCCAGTTTATGGTTTGTATTATGATGAAGGAGCTCAAACAAACCAAATGATTTATCCGGCTTCAATGTTGAGTGGATTAAATGGAAAGAGAATCACAAGTATGACTTTCTATACTTCAGCGACATCTTTCATTACAGACGGAAAAGTCACTTTTTCTCTTGCAAACCTTCCAGCAGAAACCACATCATTTAGCAGTGCAGAACGTTTGACTCCCAGTGATCTGACGCAGGTTTACTCTTCGGCTCCAAACATTGCGCAAGAATGGACTATTACATTCTCAGAAAATGCGAACTTTGTCTATAATGGAGGTAATCTGCTTATAGATGTACAGACAGAGAGTGGTGTTTATAAGAGTATGAGCTTCTATGGAGAAAGTGGTCACACCAATGCATCTTGGTGGTCTTACAGAAATAATACAGGTAACACATTGACAGACTTCTTACCAAAGGTAACATTTACCTATGAGGATAGCGAAACCCCTGCTACTCCCGTTATCACTGTTGATCCTGCAACTGTAGACGAATTCAATACTGAGGTTGGTACTCCTGTAACTGCTACTGTTAATGTTACTGGCGAGAACTTGACTGGTGACATCACAGCTAATGTCAGTGGCGATGATGCCTTCACTGCAGCTCTGGAGAATGGTGTGCTCACCATTACTTACAACCCAACTGCTGCCGGCAACCACACTGCAACTGTCACTCTCTCTAGCGAGGGTGCTCAGGACGTGACTATCGCCCTTACCGGTAACGCTACTGCTCCTGCAGTTCCAACTCTCGTTGTTAATCCAGCTACTGTGACTATCAACACAGAACCTAATACTACAGGTACTGCAACCTTCACCGTTACTGGAACTAACCTGACTAATGATATTAACTTATCAGTTTCAGGCAGTGGTTTTGCTGTGAACCCCACTACCATATCTGCTGCCGACGCTGCTAATGGTAAATCGGTTCTTGTGACTTACTCGGCGCAGCAGGCAGGCACTTTCAATGGCACTATCACTCTCACCAGCGCAGGTGCCGAGCCTAAGACCGTTAACGTTACAGCTAATGTTACTGAGGCTGGCACTGATATTTTCACCGTTGACAAGGAATCGCTCGACTTTGGTGATGTATTGGTAGGTCAGAACAAGAAGCTCTCTATTAAGATTACAAACAACACCAATGACAATATCAACCCTGTATTCACATTTAATAATAATGTATTCAGCGTTGAGGATGATTCTTATCCAGTATATGGTGGCGTAAGCCAGACTTACAACATCGTTTATACACCAGTTGCTGCTGGTATTGATAATGGTACTGTAACTATCAGTGTAGGGCGCAACTCGGTAATTGTCAATCTTACCGGTCAGGGTACTGAGCTCGCTGCCTACGACATAACTGCGAGCGCAGCAAGCGGCGTTCACAACTTTGGTGACGCTTTTGTTGATGGTTTTGCTACTTGGAATGTAACCCTCACCAACAATGGTGCAAGCGATGTTACTCCAATAATTGAAGGTCTTGCTGCTCCATTCAGCGCTGAGAACGTTCCCGCTTCTATCCCTGCTGGCGAGAGTGCTACAATCACTTTCAAGTTCGCGCCTACAGCAATTCAGGCTTACGGCCCAACTTCGATCGTTGTTAAGTTTGCCGAGACCACAGACTTCCAGTTCGACTACACATTCCGTGGTAGTGGTATCGAGGACACAGGCACACTGCCTCCAAGCACATTTGATAACGAAACTTACACTTGGACCGATGACAATGGCGATGAACACACCAGCACTTATAGCGAGATTGCAACCGATCCTAACCAGATGATTGCCCTCTTGAAGGCTGTATACACCAACAAGAACATTCCAGGTAACTACTATCGTGGTTACACTGCCGATAAAACACCTCAAGACGAGGTGGCTTATCCCGCTATTGGTGCTATAGAAAGAAACTACACATCGGGTGTTGGTTATACCCATGACTTTTACGATGCTTATGGCTGGGGTATGGCTCATGATGAGACCGCTTATCCTATGTCAAGTACATATGTTCCGGGCTCTACTTATGACAAGACCTATTATGTGATGAACCCCAACGAGTACAAACCAAATCAGGAAGGTGTTACTTTGCTGCTCGTTGAGATGAAGGATGGTGTTGGCGCATCGACAACCACTACAAGACCTACCAGCTATGCAAGCTTGAAGAATGTCTTCAGCAAGATGTTCAAGAGTGTACGCGTTATTCCTAACTCTAAGCGAGTTACCAAGAACGATGTTCCAGGTACCCTGTTCAAAGTGGACTGCGACAAGATGAACCGCTTCTTCTTCCTCGCGAAGGGTCGTCTGCGCTTCTATCCTGGTGAAGGCAACGCTTCGGCTTACTTCCTTGACCAGGTTAAATCTAGTGGTAGTGGTTCTTCTTATACCTGGTATGACAAGGAGAACACTACTGCAACAGTGAACCCATTCAACATGATGTATGAGCAGTTCAGCCCAGTTAATCTGAACAATGCTCAAGAGTCAAGCGACGTATACCAGTTGCTTATCAACATGGAGAGCTATAATGTTGAGCACGATTGTGAGGCAATTCCTTGGGCATCAACAAATGGTGTTTCTGGCCATGAGTTCAATATGTATGGTAAGTCTTCTATAAGCGACGACTGCCAAGACGTTCGCGACCTTATGTTCTTTGTTCCTGACTATCGCATGATGTACTGGAGTGGGCGTGACAAGGCTACAAACTCTGATGAGTACACTAACTACTACGAGCAATATGCTCCTAATATGGGTATGTACGTAATCCGTCAAAATGAGATTACTGGTGAGCGCAATGGTGAGGCTGAGGAATACACCCTGCACTTGAGCTGGGAGTCTAACCTTACCGACTTCGTTCCTGCCGCAAATGGTCAATACACTATCTATCGAGTAAACGATGATGGTTCTTATACTGAAGTAGCAACTGTTCCATCAAATCAGACTACTTATAACCTTACCGTTGCTATGCAAGAGCATGGCCAGCAGGTTACCTACGTAATCCAAGGTCAAGACAACACTCGCTTCTTGAGCCTCCAGTTCTCTAACGAGGAGAGCTTCATCATCCCAGGTCTTGATGAGAATGAGAAGTTCCAGATGATGGCAGGCGCTGAATACTACAGCCGCTTCGATCCACAGACTGTTCAGAACTTCTATGCCAACGGCATGCAAGTGATGGCTTATCCCGATGCCGCTACAAGCGACTATGCAGGCCAGACATTCAACTTCTACCGCAAGGCTGCTGGTGATGCTGACTGGACACTCGTTGGTACCGCTCAGGTTAACACTGCTGGCACCGAGGCTACCGTTTCGATGGTAGAGGGCACTCAGCGTCAACAGAGCGAGTATAAGTTTGGTTACAAGCAGAATCCTGCTACTGTTGCTGTGACTACCGATGCTAAGGGTAACAAGGTATTTGGCGTTATCTTCGATAATTTCAAGGCCAACGTTAGCACCAACCAGCACCCATCAAGCTACAGCTACAAGATGGAGGTTGCCAACACTTCACTCCACAGTAATGAGATTAGCATCAAGGTTTACAAGACCCAGATGCGCAACCTCACTGGCACATTCACCGAGGAATATGTAGAAGACGATGAGGTTCGTCAGGATGTTGACAATAGCCGACAGTTCGACATCGATGTTGAGCACAGCTCTAAGACCGATATTCTGCGTTACGGCGCTTATCGCTGGAACAGCAGTTATGGAACTTCAAGCAACCCATTCGCTATCTTGAATCTCAATTCTACCGAAGAGGAGGATATTTCTCCACAAGGTCAAGCCAGCAACCAGGGTGAGTTCTACTCAGTATATATGAATGGTGACTCTTACATTGGTGACGATGTATATGTAGCTCAAGGCGAGACTGGTCAAGCAACATTCGTTGACGATGTTCCTGCAACCACCAACGCTGCCGAAGAGTACACCTATGTTCCAGTTATCGAGACCTTCACTGGTCGCGCCGACTATAACACCTATGGTGCTCCAATGCAGACTACCGCTACTGGTAAGATTACTGTAACACCTGTTTATGGTGAGAAGAGCGGTTATACTTGGGAAGCTAATGGCAACACCTATCGCTATTACAATGTATTTGTTAACGTCAACACACTCGACCTTCCTGAAGGCTATGAAGTAGCTAAGGTTCGCGCTTGGCGTAAGATTGATGCAAGCTATCTTAACGAGAAACTTGAGGCTTATGCTTACCGTGCTAAGCTTGACGCTAACGGCGAGTTCATGTTCGACGATCCCGAAACTGCCAATACTGGTACCCAGCTCGGTAACGAGGAATTGCCAGTTAGCACAGATCAAAACCGTATCTACAAGGGTACCTTCGGTGCTCTCGATGTTGAAAATGGTGCTACTGTTCCAATGAAGTTCTTCGTTCGCATCTACTTCAAGAAGAACGATGGTTCTAAGGCTGCTAACGACGAGTACTACATCACTGAGGTTGAGGTTGATGGCGAGCTCAACAACCAAATCCCAACCAGCATCTTCGGTGTACAGAGCTACAAGGTTGTTACTGGCATCAAGTACTACAACTTGGCTGGTGTTGAGAGTGATGTTCCATTCCAGGGTGTAAACATTGAGGTTACTACCTACGACGATGGTTCACGCACAACTCGCAAGATCATGAAGTAATTTTATTAAGGTAAGAGGTGAAAGCGAATAGGGAAATCACTCCCCACGTTCCTCTCCCCTCTCCCCTAATATTATTCATACGCTGAAAGAATAGGGCGACCCAGCATGGGCCGCCCTATTTGTGTGGTGTCAAAGAGTGAGATTTTTGGGTGGATGGTGAGGTCGGACGGAGGGTCAGACAGAGTCAGACAAGAGTCGGACATCACTTAACTCACAGCTCCACTCTCAACTCTCAACTCTCAACTCTCAACTCTCAACTCTCAACTCTCACCTCTCAACTTTTATGAATCGTTACCTGTGTTGCTCCGAAGCCATATTCCTGGAAGCTGGCGTCCTGGACGCTGCATGCCGGCCATTTGCGCTTCAGTTCGGCGAGGATGGCTTTGCGCAGCACTCCCTCGCCCTTGCCGTGGATGAAGACGATTTTTTGACCTAATTTGTCCTCGTTGGCTTTCATCACCTCGCAAAACTTAGCGAGCTGGAAGTTGAGCATGTCGGCATTGGAGAACCCAGCCAAGTTGTCGACCAGTTCGGCGATGTGCAGATCCTGCACGATTGTCTCCATCTTCTTTTTCTTGTGCACCGGCTTGGTGGCTCGGCGAGGACGCTCGTCATGGCGCCGCTTGTCGCGCATGGCGTTCTCGAGGGCGCTGCTGTCGATGCGCAGCGGCTTCACGGGCAAGTCGTTGCACGTGATGTCGAGCTGCAGCACCTGGCTGTCGAAATATTCGCTCTCGTGGAAGCAGTGGAGCTTGTAGAACTTGGTCACGTCGAGCCGCAGCTGCACCAGTGCCGGATTCTTGAGTTTGAAGCCCTTGCCCTGCTTGAAAGCGATGTACTGCACCGCCACATGTGTCATTGAGTTGAGGTCGTTGTGCCCGAACTCGTCGAGAGGCACCTGCGTGTTGGGCTCCACGATGTCGTGATAGCGAGTGGTCCACTCATGGTCTTCGTCGCCACGAGTCATATAGGTGAAATAGAGGAAATAGTTGCTGTCGTTGACAAGCATCGAGTAGAACGTGGTCGTGTTCAAGTGCTTTATCTCTCGAGGCTCGTAGGCAAGGACGATGTTGAGCACCTCGCCCTCCTCGGTCTCGAAGACCGGCTCCACGGGCTCGGGTTTGGGTTTGGGAGCAGGCACGTCGGGCTCCACGAGCTTGCTCTTAATCTCGAGCGGCTTCTCGTAGGTAGCGTGATGTGGCTTGGCAGTGTCGACCACCACCACTTCGCGCGCGAGCGCTGGACGCTCGAAGCCGTCCTCGTCTTCCACATACACCATTTTACCCTCAATACGAGTCACTTTACCGCCTCCCACATCGTTGAGAAAGCGCACTATGTCGTTAACTTTTACCATGATAAATACTAATCTATAATTTTATACTTTTTGCAAAATTACTCATTTTTTCTCGTTTTTGCTTTATGAGACAAACTAAATTGCTTAATTTTGCATTTTTCATCATCGCTATGCAAGAGAAGAGTTACGACGCTATCGACACGGTAGCCTTTATCGACCGTGAGACCTATATCAGGGATTTTCGTGACGTGGCGACCTTTGAGGATTGCTGCCGCGCCTGCCCAAACTACGGCAACCGCTGGGGTTGCCCGCCATTTGACCACGACACACTCCAGGACCTGCTACCATATAATAAGGTGATGCTCGTGGGAGTGAAAATCACGCCTCACGACAGCAAGATGCCCATGGAACAGGTCTATGACCTCATGCGTCCCGAACTGGAGCGCCTCAACCGCCGCCTCCTCGACTTGGAGCGCGAGAACAACGGATTTGCGCTTGGCTTCGTGGGAAAATGTGAGCGTTGCGGCAACGTACCCTGCGCGCGCATCGACGGCAAGCCATGCCGCCACCCCGACGTGGTGCGCCCCTCGCTGGAGGCCTATGGCTTCAACGTGAGCGAGACATCGAGCAAACTGTTGGGCATCGACATGGTGTGGAGCCACGACAAGAACGTGCCACGCCACCTAACGCTCGTCTGCGGCCTGTTCTACAATGGTCCCGACTTGCAGTGGTAAACTTTTATTTTTTACTTGACAAATGGCAATCGACAAGAAAAACAAGCTCGACAGCTCCCCCTCTAAGATAGAGGGGGCCGGGGGGAGTATGACCGAAGGCTGCAGTAGAAAACAAACAAGAGAGCAAGCAAAATACGCAAAGAATACCAAAAGAATAAAGGAACTCAGGCGAAATTTAAGAAAAAACTCAACAATAGCAGAAAAAGCTTTGTGGAATTGGTTAAAAGGAGGAAATATAGAGGGTCTTAAATTCCGCCGTCAATACAGTGTTGAAAATTACATACTTGACTTTTATTGCCCAAAATTAAAGTTGTGTATAGAATTAGATGGTGATTATCATTTTCATGTAAACCAACCGCTGTTTGATGCGGAACGTGACCAATTTCTTAAGGATAAATATCGAATACACACATTAAGATTTGAGAACAAAATAGTTTTCAAAAATCCTCATGCTATAATTGATGCTATTATCAACTATCAAGAATCACTATATAATCTAACCCAAACAGAAGAAAACAGCACCAGCAGTCATACCCCTCAGTCACTCCATGACAGCTCCCCTATCTTAGGGGAGCAGCTTGCCACACACTCTGAGAATCACCGTTGTTCCCCTATCTTAGGGGAGCAGCTTGCTGACGAGAGATACATGCGGCGGGCGTTGCAGCTGGCACGTCAGGGAGGGGGTCATGCCTCGCCCAACCCCATGGTGGGTGCGGTAGTGGTGCACGACGGGAAGATAACTGGCGAAGGATTCCACCGTTGCTGCGGTCAAAGCCATGCCGAGGTCAATGCCATCGCCAGCGTGAGCGACCACTCGCTGCTGCCCTCAAGCACCATCTATGTCACCCTCGAACCCTGTTCCCACTACGGCAAGACTCCACCATGCGCCAAACTACTGATTGACAAAGGCCTGAAGCGTGTGGTGGTGGGAGTGCTGGACCCCTTTGAGAAGGTGAGCGGCCGTGGCGTGGCAATGCTGCGCGAGGCGGGTATAGAGGTGGTTGTCGGTGTCCTTGAACGGGAGTGTCGCGAGCTCAACAAGCGCTTTTTCACCGCCCACACCACCGGCATGCCATGGGTGCTGCTCAAGTGGGCTCAGAGCGAAGACGGCTACATTGCCAACGAAGATGGCTCGGTGCATTTCAGCACTCAGCTCACACGTGCGCTCATGCACCATGAGCGCTCGATGGTCGACGCCATTGTAGTGGGCGCCGGAACGGTGAAAATCGACAACCCGTCGCTCACCACCCGTCACTGGAGCGGCAACTCGCCACTGCGCGTGGTGCTCGACCGCAACCTGTCGATTCCGAGCGACTGCAAGCTCCTCAACGATGGCGGCAAGACATTGATATACAACGAGAAAAAGGACGGGACAGAAGGAAACGTGGAATGGGCAAAACTCGACACCAAGGAGCCCGAAACATGGCTTCGTGACCTGTATCGCCGCGGCATCACGAGCGTGATGGTCGAGGGTGGCGCCAATGTGCTACAACAACTTGTCGATGCCGACGCATGGAACGAAATCCGCGTCGAGACAGCCCCTACAACACTGGGGGGCGGCATCAAGGCTCCACAAGTGGACATGAGCACTGCCGCACGCCAAGAAATTGACGGCAACATTATAACCTATATAACCAAAAACTGAAAAATCAGGCAATTACCACGAACTGCTGGCACCGCCACCGCCGCTGGAACCGCCGCCCCAGTCCCAGTCGCCGTCATCGTCATCGTCGCTGTCCCAGTCGAAGTCGTCATCGCTGTCGCTGTCCCAATCACCATCATGGTCATCGGTTTCTTCGTTGCTGCCCGGTCTCAGGCCGTGACGTCGTAGCTCCTTGCGCCAACGTTCTTCGTCTATCTCATTCAGCTTTTTATATCTTTCGTTAGTTGATAATGTGGGCGAGGTTCGCATGGAATAATTGTCAAGTTTGATGGGTCTGAAATAACAGTACCACAAAAGCCCCATCAAACTGATGTAAATGACTGCATATGTGATGCCTGTTTCCCATCCTTCGAGTGCCATGTCCAGGCCCGAATGAATGAGGACGATAATCATTCCAACTAAAGCCGTGATGCTCACAAGCCATCCGTTGATGCGTGCTAATTTGTCAGCCTTCTCGCGCGATGGTGTGCCCTGGGCGTAGGATATCTTGTTCAGGCTATTGATTTTAGAACCAATAACAAGCGCTGTGATGCAGAATGCAAACCCAATGAGGTCAAGGAAGACATAAAAGAATGAAGTTATTCCTGTGATGCCCAGGAAGAAGTGGCCTGCAACGCACGCAAGTACCATCCACGCTTCCTTGATCCAGGTGGGGCAAGGAAAATCATAAGGATTCTTATCCTTAAGCTTAAGCGGAGGTTGAATTAGACTCTCGAGATTGTCGGTGTCGAGCTTGTTGATCCTTTTGCGAAGTTCTTCAACTTCGCGCTTCGACTTCTCTATCTCTTGTTGCAGATTGCTTAATGGATTAGAGGCACTTGTTAAAGTTATGACATTTCTTTGGGCAAACAGGTCGGCAAGTTCGAGCAGAGAGCCCGCTTTCGCCCAATTGCTCATGCCTTGACGCCACACAAGCATGTCGCTGGTGAGTTCATGAGCGAGCAATTCGTTTTTTTTGAATGGGCCTTTTTTCTGACCTCCTGCTTGTGCGATGTAATAGTTCATAACCAAAAGAGCCTTAGATTATTACCACGAGCTGCTGGCACCGCCGCCGCCACTGGAACCTCCTCCCCAGCTCCATCCGCCACTACTGCTGCTTGAACTTGAGCTCCAACTGCTGCCGCTGGAACCAGAACTCCAGCTTGAGCCGCTGCTGCTTGACCGCCGGCTTGAAGATGGCGTGATTGTTGCAGCAAGCAGTGGCGATGCCATGATTGAGTACCAGTCACTGTTGGTGGGCATGAAGAAGAAGTACCAAATCAGGCCACAAAGCAGGACGTAAAGAATCACATATACAATCACTGCGATGAGTGAGTTTCGCTCTTTCTCGGCCTCCTTTTCCTTGAGGAAGGTGGCTATGTCGCTCGGGTACTCGCCCTTCATGGAAGGGACAATGAGGCTTACAGCCTTGCGCACCGCCAGTCCGTAGTTATTTTCCTTAAAAGCAGGAATCATCGAGTCGGTCTCTATTTTCTTGCACAGCAAGTCGGGCAAGGCCCCCTCGGCTCCGTATCCAGTGTGAATGCGCACTTGTCCACGGCTTGCCTCGGTCTTGGGCTTGATGACAATCAACACGCCATTGTTGGTCTCTTTGTCACCAATCCCCCACTCTTGGAACACCTGCTGGCAAAAGTCCTCGATTTCCATCCCGTCGAGCGACTCGACGGTGAGCACAACCACTTGTGTTTTGTTGTACATGTAGAGATTGCGAAGCGAGTCTCTGATGACCTTATAGTCGGTTGTGTCGATAACGTGAGCGTAGTCGTAAACAAGGTCGTCGGCAGTTTTGGGCCTTGGTGGAATTTGTGCCGTTGCGACTATCACTGCCATAAGGGCGATCAATGCCAGAGCTATAAATCGGGTGTTGATAATCTTTTTCATAGTAGGCAATATTTAGCAAACGTAAACATAATGAGCCGATTGCACAAGAATGATGAGGAAGCCAGCGGCGGCCGTTGCGCTCACTAAAAATCCGTTGAATTTGCTCAGCTTTTCGGCTTGGAGTCGCGACTCGCTATCCTTTTGGTGGGAGATTTTGTTTAAATTCTTGATTTTCTGGCCAATTGCTATTCCTGCAATGCTGAGGATAGCTCCCACAATGTCAAGGTAGATGTAGAAGAATGTAGTCCAGCCAAATAATGCCATCAGTGCGTGGCTGATGACGAACACAAACAGCCAAATTGCCTCGTTGCGCCAGTCGGCTACAGGGTAGTCATATTTGGTTTTTTTCTTGTTTTTGGATGTCTTTTTCTTTTCCTCTTTTTCCTTCTGCTTTTTCTTTTCCTTTATCTCGGTTTTGCGTTTCTCGCGAGCGGCGACAAGCTTTTTGTCTGCTTCCGATTCTTTTTGCTCAAGCAGAGTCTTCAGCTCATCGATTTCTTTTTTTGTGTCGTGGAGCTCGCGCTGCAGGGTTATGGTGTCGGGCATGGGAGGCGGGACTTGCGCGGGCATGGGAGGTGGAGCCTGCGGCATGGGTGGTGGGGAGGGGACAAACAAGTCTTTGAGGTCATCAACCTGACTGGCTGGCAACCATCCCTTCATGCCTTGCGCCCATACCAACGACTCGGGTCTTAGCCCATTGTTGAGCAACTCGTTCTTGCCGAATGGCCCAATGCGCTTTTTCCCTGGAAGTGCTATGTAGTATTCCATATCTTGAATAATGTTTATGCCACAAAGATAATCACTTTTTTATATATTTTCAAATCAAAGTCTATTTTCATGCATCATAAAAAAATAACCATTCATTTATTCAAGAACTACAACACGAGAGTCAACCCACGTTAAAAAGGTGTAAAAAACGCCTTTTTGCCTTTTATTATCTTAATTTAGATGTGTTGATTGAGAGCTAAATATTAATTTTACACCCTAAAATATTCAGTTTTTTTAGATAAAATTTTGATATATTCTACACAAAATGCCTGTTTAAAGCGTTTTTTATTGTAACTTTGCAAGATATTTTTAAACTAACTAAAATGAAAAAATATTTTACCATATACTTGGTGCTGGCATCGGTGCTCGTAATGAGCTTTGATTCATGCAATAAGAAAGATAATGACAAAGACAGCGATGTCATCGATCAGTACAACGTATACTCCTCGGCGAGCACTCTTGTGTCGGATTTTTCTTTGAATGACAACTCCCAGATTCTCGAAAACCTCTCGGGGGTGAATTTCACCATCGACCAAGACCGTTGCCTCATCTACAATGCCGACTCCCTGCCCAAGGGCACAAAAGTGGATAAGCTCACAGTCAGTGTAGTGTGCGCCAGCAGTGTCTCGTCAAGGCAGTTTATTGTGAAGAATGGCACTACTCAAATAGACACTACCATCAACTATGTGAACTCGTCGACATGCTATATCGACTTCACCGGCGACGTGACATTGCGCATCACATCCTTCGACGGCAACCACGTGAGGGACTATAAAGTGAAAGTCAACGTTCACAAGCAGAATCCCGACACTATCACTTGGGACATGAGCAATCGTCGTGACTTGCCAAACATCAACGGCAACCTATACGCATCAAAGACCGTTGCCCAGAACGACAAATTCCTGTGCCTGATTAACGACAACTCGGGATTTGCGTTGAACATCAACGACAACAAGCTCACCTCATCATGGCAGAAGAAAACACTCTTGCTGCCATTCACTCCCCAGATAGAAAGCTTCACAGCATCGTTGGACGAGCTGTTCATGCTCGACGTGAATGGAGAACTTTTCAAGAGCAGCGACTTGGGCGACACTTGGACCGATTGCGGTGTGTCATGGGCCACAATCATTGGTGGCTATGACGATCGCGTTCTCGGCATCAAGAACGACGGCGGAGACTATGTTCATGACGAATATCCACGGCCAGCATCGTTTGTCTCCAGCAAGATAGACAGTAAGTTCCCCATTGAAGGATTGAGCCAGATGGTAAAGGCAAGCAATGAGTGGACATCATCGCAACAAGCCATGATAGCCGGCGGCATCCTCGCGGACGGGACATTGAACGATATCGTGTGGGGCTATGACGGCAAGCGCTGGGGCCAAATCAGCCAGAGCGGCACCCAGAACTCACTGCCCAAGTTGAGACAGCCATCGATGCTGAGTTATTACACCTGCAGCATGTCCAGCGACGACTACAGCTTGCAGAAGAGAGCCACTTGGATGGTGATGGGCGGTTTGCTCGAAAACGGAAGTTTAAACAGGACAACCTATATTTCATATGACCAAGGCATACATTGGAGCAAAGGCGAGAGCGGAGTTCAGCTGCCAAGCCACGTGCCTGGATTCTTTGACGCACAAGTGTTTACAGTAGTTCGCACCAAGAACTCATCAATAACACTTAATGCCTACAATCCTGGTCACATCACACCAGTGACCCAATGGGACGTGCCCTACATCTACCTCTTTGGAGGTTATGGCAATGGCGGCGTGAGCCTGAGCTACATTTGGCAGGGAGTTCTGACGGGATTAACCTACAAGCCGGTCTTCTGACACGAGACAGCGTGTGGGTGTGGGTTAATCTCTAAAAATAATTAATATATGAGTTCTTGCTTGTATCATATATACTATTTCCAAGCTTTATTGCGTTTTTAATGTTATCAACAAAGCTGTTATGACAAGAAAACTCGCAATATTAATGCTATTGATAGCCTCGGCAATAGCGGTTAAGGCTCAAGACTACCGTTATGAAGTGGGACCTGCTATAGGCGTGACAGGCTACCTGGGAGACGTGAACACCAGCAACATGTACAAGATGCCAAGGGTTGCAGGTGGAGGCATGTTCCGATATAACATGAACACGCGTTTCGCCATCAAGGGGAACCTGTTCTATGTGGGACTCGCAGGCGACAGCAAGAACATTGAATCACAGTTTCCTCACAACGAGAGCTACAAATTCAGCTCTCATGTGATTGATTTAGGAGCACAGTTTGAATTCAACTTCTTTCACTATGGTGAAGGACCAAAATATAAAAACTACAAGCGCTTCACTCCCTACATACTCGCAGGTGTGGGTGCCGAAGTTGCTATTGTGGGAGGAAAAGCCAACTTTGGTATGGTGCTTCCGTTGGGCGTGGGATTTAAGTTCAAGCTCAAACCAAGGCTGAACCTTGGATTTGAGTTCACAATGCGCAAATCCTTCAGCGACAAGGTTGACGGCATCACCGACCTTTATGGCTACAATCACGGCATCGCCAAGAACACCGACTGGTATTCGGTGGCAGCCTTCACCGTGACCTATGAGTTCAGCAAGCGATGCGTGAAATGTCATTATATTGAATAATAATATTTTAAGAGAATTTAATATGTCAGCGATTGAGAATATAGACAAGTCAAGACTTCCCAAGCATGTCGCAATCATTATGGACGGGAACGGACGATGGGCCAAGCAACGTGGACTCATGCGTTCTTTGGGACATGAGAGCGGCGTTGCCACGGTGAGACAAATCACCGAGGCGGCAAGTGAGCTGGGAATTGGTTTCTTGACTCTTTACACTTTCTCAACCGAAAACTGGAACCGCCCCAAGCAGGAGGTTGACGCCCTGATGAATCTCATTGTCGTCTCGATAGAACAGCAGACTCCCGACCTTATTAAGAACAATGTGAGACTGACCACTATCGGGAACATGGAAAGAATGCCACAGTTTGCACGTGAGCGACTGGCAAAGTGCATGGCCGACACATCACATTGCACGGGATTGGTGCTCTGCCTCGCCCTTAGCTACTCGGCAAGATGGGAAATCGTTGAAGCATGCAAGACCATTGCAACCAAGGCATCGCAAGGCTTGATAAATGTAGATGACATCAACGAAGATGTGGTGGCTCAAGCAATGAAAACATGCGACATGCCCGACCCCGACTTGCTCATTCGCACAGCTGGCGACGAGCGCATCAGCAACTTCTTGCTCTGGCAGATTGCCTACAGTGAACTTTATTTCACAAGCAAGTTCTGGCCCGACTTCACCAAGGAGGATTTCTATCAGGCAATCATCAACTTCCAGAATCGAGAACGAAGATTTGGCAAGACCAGTGAACAA
>CAMVKS010000033.1 GCA_947167995.1 uncultured Prevotellaceae bacterium | reverse complement strand
CAGCGAGGCGGTTGGCATTCTCGGTAGTATAAGAGTCGATACCCATGCGGTAGCTGATCCACCACCAGTCGAAGAGGTCGGCCTTGATGTTGAAGTTACCTGTGAAGCGCTCGGTGTTGTCGGTGAGGCGGTCCTTGTTGAGAATCCAGTAAGGATTGTTGCGCTCTTCCCATGGCATGAGGTCGGGACGCAGACTTGCACGGCTGCCGTCCTCGTTGAGGTAGACGCGCATGTCGTCGAATGGGTTCCAGTTGTAAACCGAGTACATAGTACCGCCACCAGCATCGTTGTAGAGCTGTGCACTGGTGAGGGTCTTCACGGTGCGAGCCTGGCTGTAGGCTACGTTGGCACCAAAGGTGAAGATTTTATACTTCTGCTCGCCGTTGAAGCGGAAGGTAGCCTTCTTGTAGCCAGTGGTTGGGATGATACCGTCCTGATCGTAGAACGAGCCACTTAGGAAGAAGCTACCGGTCTTAGTACCGCCGCTGATGCTCAGGTTGGTGTCCCAAGCGCCGCCGTGCTGGAAGAAGTTGCCAATGTTGTCGTAGGTTGGGTCGGTCGAGGGAGCGCCCCACGAGCTGTAAGAGCGGTTGTCGTAACTGAAGTCCCTGAACGAGCCATCGGCATTGTAGTGCTGCTCGATGTAACCGCGCTTGTACTTGTTTTGAGTCTCAGGCAAGTATTTTGCCCAAGTGGTGATGTACTTAGCGTTCAAGTTGATTTCAACGTGACCTTCCTGGCCTTTCTTGGTGGTGATGATAACAACACCGTTGGCAGCACGCGAGCCATAAAGTGCCGAAGCGGCAGGACCCTTCAGGATGCTCATGCTCTCGATATCCTCGGGGTTGATATCCATCACACGGTTGGCATTGGTGGTAGCAGTAGAGAGCATACCATCGAATGCCGAGTTACCGATTACCGATGCCGAGTTGTCGTAGATAACACCGTCGACAACAAACAGAGGCTGGTTGTCACGCTCGAGAGAAGTACCACCACGCAGGATGATTTGAGCGCCCGAACCAGCTGCACCACTCGACTGTGTAACAGTCACACCGGCAATCTTGCCAGCGAGCGAGTTGATGGCGTTGGTGTTCTTGTTACGCATCAGCTCATCGGCCTTGAGGTCGTCGACTGCATAACCCAGAGCCTTGCGGTCGCGCTTGATACCGAGTGCTGTAACCACAACCTCATCGAGGGTGTTATTGGCCTCGGTCATGTTGATGTCCATAGTAGAGCCAGTAACCCTCACCTCTTGAGGATTAGAACCCACATAGCTGATTACCAGGGTGCTACCAGGAGCAGCCTGGATTGAATACTTGCCGTCGATATCGGTAGCAGTGATGCGGTTAGTACCTTTCACTTGCACTGTGGCACCGATTAGCGGCTCGCCGTCGGCATCACGAATGACACCTGTAACTTTGTTGGTCTGAGCGCTTGCAGTAAAGCCCATGCCCTGCCATGAAGCAGTACCGATGGGAGCTCCACATGCCAGCACCAAAGCAGCCAACAATGCGATTTGCTTTTTCATACGCACATTTTTTTTGTTAATAATTAATATTTTTGATTTAAGTAAAATTTTCTCTCTACAATTGATTGCATCACATTTTATGGTGAATACAGTAAATTCTTGCAATTCTAAATTGCAAATTTGCTAAGTTTTTTTTGTTTGTGCAAATTTTTTTTAAAGAAAATATTAAAAACGTAATTAATGGTTAATATATATGTTGTAAAACATATTTTTGGGGCATCTATTTATGTTTTAACACACATTATTCTTAAACAAAGTGAATAAATATACTAAAGAAGCCATGTTTCTTTGTTTCCAATTTAAATATCATAAATATAAATTTAAAACAATTAGCAAATGATTAATCAGAAAGTATTGAGAGGCGAAACGAAACTATAACGAACTTTTATTACATTTTTCTTAACATTTTTCTCCAAAAAAATCGAACAATTAGAAATAATTATTAAATTTGCATGTTTTTAATTTAATATTTAATGTTGACACCTCACATCCTTAGTGTCATTTTAACCAACAACTTCAAGAAAGATAGAACATTAAAAATAATATGAATTCAATTTTTCTAATTTTATTAACAAAAAAACATGTGCGTATGAAAAAGTATTTTGCATTGTTAGGTGCATTGTTACTGGCATTTGGTAGCACCAGCTACTCACATGCCGAGCAGGCACCTCAAGCCATGTCGACACAGCTAACCACTGTTACGGGCACTGTGACCGATGAGAATGGTGAACCCTTGATTGGAGCCACAATATCCGAAATCGGTACTACTCGCACCACGGTCACCGACATCAACGGTCACTTCAGCCTGCGTGCTAATGGCAATAGTAAGATTGAAATCTCTTACATTGGCTACAAGACAATGACAGTTAATGCCGGTCCAAACCTCAGCATCCAGCTGGCAGAGGACAATGCTCTCCTCGACGAGGTAGTAGTAGTGGGTTATGGCCAACAAAAGAAAGTGAACCTCACTGGTGCGGTTTCGGTTGTTGACGTTGACAAGACCCTCTCCTCTCGTCCAGAGCAGGATGTTTCGAAAGCACTGCAAGGTGCCGTTCCTGGCCTTACCGTTATCAGCAATAGCGGTGATATCGGTGAAACTCCAACACTCACCATTCGTGGTGTCGGAACCCTGAGTAACGGTGCTACCAGTAACCCACTTATCGTGGTTGACGGTGTAGTTGTTGACGACCTGTCGATGGTCAACGGTAACGACATCGCCAGTATCAGCGTGCTCAAGGATGCCGCATCAAGTGCGATCTACGGTACTCGTGCCGCCTTTGGTGTGATCCTTATCACCACCAAGACCGGTAAGAAGGATGACCGCATCAACATTCGCTACAGCAACAACTTCTCGTGGGATCAGGCTACTTATCTGCCCGACTTCCCCGATGTGCCCACTCAGCTCAAGAGCGCCATCATGGCCAAGGCTCGTGCTGGTAGTGGCTCGGTAGAGCTCTTCGGTATGTATTTCGACCAACTTTATCCTTATGCAGTAGCTTGGCAACAACAGAACAGCGGCCGCAAGGGATATGGCGAGATGCGTCCCTATGTTGATGAGAATGATGTGGGTGACTACCGCTTCATCGGCGGACAGCCCATGTACTATGCCGACTTTGATATTCCTGGCATTTGGTACCAGAAGGCTGCTCCCGGTCAGAGCCACAACGTTAGCGTTGACGGTTCGAGCGGACGCACCACCTTCCGTATGGCGTTCGGCTACAGCGGCAAGGAAGACTTGATGCCTTGGAACACCACCAAGCGTACTCGCTACAACGCAAGTGCTAACATCCAGACCGACTTCACCGACTGGCTGACCGTTGGTGCCCGCATCAGCTACAACCGCCGCTTCGTGGGTCGTGCCGAGACTTGGAACAACATGTACCAGTACATCTGGCGTTGGGGTTCGTTCTTTATCCCAAGCGGCACTATCGATGGTCTTGATTTCCGTGTAATCGCTATGCAGAAGGAGGCCGACCGTCGTCGCATCGTTAACGACGAGATGAAGGCTACAGCTTTCTTCAAGGCTCACATCACTAAGGACCTTACCTTGAACGGTGACTTCACTTGGCAGATTAACGACGCCAACATGCGCTGGAGCGACTTCCCAGTTTACAGCTGGAACTGGAACGGTGTTAACCCAACCTATGTTGTTGGTAACGGTTCGGTAGGTACTTCTCGCGACAATGCCAAGGCTCAGACTTGGATTGGCAACATCTATGCCGAGTACATGAAGAGCATCAACGACGCTCACAACTTCAAGGTAATGGTTGGTGCTACTGGTGAGAAGCGCAAATTTGATTACTTCGGCGCTTATCGCATGCTACTTTACGACACTGCTTATCCCGAGCTTAACCTCACTTATGGTGACAACAACACCTGGTCGATAAGCAGCAGCACCAGTGGCTACATCAGCCGCTTCGTGCCCTGGATGCGTGGCGACTATGCTACCGCAGGTTACTTCGCTCGTTTCAACTACGATTACAAGGGCATCTACCTGTTTGAGGCCAACGGCCGTTACGACGGTTCGTCAAGCTTCCCCAAGGATGACCGCTGGGCATTCTTCCCATCATTCTCACTGGGCTACCGCTTCAGCGAGGAGGCTTACTTCGAGAAAGCACGCGACATCGTTTCTAACGGTAAGGTTCGCTTCTCTTATGGTACCATCGGTAATGAGGCTATTGGTAACAACATGTTCATCTCTACAATTGGAGCCGGACAGCTCAGCTACCTCGACAACAGCGGCGCCAAGTACAACTACTTCGGCTTGCCAACATGGGTGTCTCCAACTCTCACTTGGGAGAAGATTAAGACTATCAATGTTGGTCTCGACCTCGGCTTCCTCAACGACATGATTACATTGAGCGCCGAGTGGTTCCAGCGCACCACCAACGACATGCTCGCTCCTGGTGTGGCTCTGCCAGCCAGTGTGGGTGCTACCAGTCCTTATCGTAACAACGGCTCGCTCCGCTCACGTGGATGGGAGCTCACTGTCAGCTGGCGCAAGCAGTTCAACCGCGACCTCGGTCTCTATGCTAACTTCAGCATTGGCGACAGCAAGGTGAAGGTTACTAAGTGGGACAACCCAACCAAGCAGATTGGTCATCCTCTCGACAGCTCTAACGCCTACGAAGGCGAGACTTGGGGCGACATCTGGGGATTTGAGACCGACCGCTACTTCACCGAGGCCGACTTCACTGGCAAAAATGCCGACGGCTCTTGGATTTATGCTTCTGGCGTAGCCGACCAAACCGGTCTCCAAAGCGATAACTTCGTGTTTGGTCCTGGTGACATCAAGTTCAAGGACCTCAACGGCGACGGCAAGATCGACGGTGGCGCAAGCACTGCCGACGACCACGGCGACCTCAAGGTGATTGGTAACTGCCTGCCACGCTATGAGTACAGTTTCCACATCGGCGGTACCTACAAGGGCTTCGACCTCGACCTGTTCTTCCAGGGTGTGGGCAAGCGCGACATGTGGACTCAGAGTGCATTCGTATTCCCAATGATGCGTAACGCCGACTTGGCAATCTTTGCAAACCAGACTAAGTACAACATCTATGAGAACGACCCAATTACTGGTGAATTTATCAATAACATCAGTGAGAGCAATGACTTCCCACGCTTGTGGCCAGGTAATGAGGTTGGCGGAACAGTTCCCGGCATCTCGTCAGAAGGTGGTTGCCACAACTACTATCCACAGACCAAGTACTTGGTTGACATGAGCTACCTGCGCTTGAAGAACATTACCCTTGGTTACACTATTCCACAGGCACTCACCAAGAAGATTTACATCCAGAACTTGCGTCTCTATGCAAGTGTCAACAACCTGTGCCTGCTCTACAAGGGCAGCGGCGACCTCCCAATCGATCCTGAGATGAACGCCGGACAAGGCTCTCTGGGCTATGGTACTTGGGGACGTACTTATCCTGTAACCCGCAGCTGGTCTGTTGGTTTGCAAGTGACATTCTAATGTGAGACTCTTAAACTTGTAAGTATAAGTATTAGATTATTAACATTCAATAAATTTTGAAGTTTATGAAAAAAACATATTTATTAGGACTAGCTGGTCTCGCATTGCTTTTCGTTAGTTGCAACGACATGCTCGATGTGAATCCACGCGACAAGTTCACTAATGATCCCGAATTCTGGAATGACCAGAACAGAGTATTGAATTATACCAATACTATGTATTCTTACAATTTCTCGGGATATGGTACCGGCATTGAAGATCCTTACTTCAGCAGTTTGACCGATGACCAAGCCAACCCAGAATTTGACAATTGGACATTTACCAGTGTTCCAGGCTCTACGAGCTACTGGTCAGGTCCTTACACCGAGATTCGTCGATGCAACTATTTGCTCGACAACATGGAGACTTCCACTATTGCCGATGGCACTAAAACCCGGTTCCGCGCTATTGCCCGCCTGATGCGTGCTCGCAACTATTTCCAGCTTGTTAAACGCTATGGCGATGTGCAGTGGCAAGACCACACCATCACCGACGTGAATGATGAAATCATCAAGGGCCCGCGCGACGACCGCGATTTCGTTATGGACAAGGTGCTTGAGGACCTCGACTATGCTATCGCCAACATTGGCTCGGGCGACAAGGCTTCTTGGAACAAAGACCTGGCGCTGGCTATGAAGAGTGACATCTGCCTCTATGAGGGCACCTACTGCAAGTATCGCACCCAAGCTGACAACGGCAAGGGTCCCGACAACGCTCGCGCTCAGAAGTATCTCAACGAGTGCGTAAAGGCTTCGCAAGAACTTATGAACGGTGGATATGAGCTCACTAAAAACTATGGTGAGATCTACAACTCTACCAACCTGAGCAACAATAAGGAGATTATCTTCTACCGCAACTATCAGAAGGACATGCTCGGTCACAGCACTGTTGACTACACCAGCGGTTCTACTGCTCAGCGCGGTATCACCAAGGACGCCATCGACGCATTCCTCTTCCTCGATGGCAAGCCTCTGGCTACCACAACTATGGACAAGAGCGACAAGCCCCAGATAGAGCCTTACTACATGATTGGTCTCGACGGCAAAATCGTGAAGACCGAAGATGGACGCGACTCTATCCGCGTTGATTCTGAGGAAAATCCACTTTGGGTTTACTCAATGGAGGAAGCATTTAGCGTACGCGACAAGCGCCTCTCGGTAATTGTTGATAAATATCTTGCCTTCAAGGGTTACGGACATGCCCGCACTTGGCTCGCCGAGATGACTTCGTCAACTGGCTATACCATCGGCAAGTATTACACTACTGCCATGGGTGCTTCTCCACAAGAGCAGCTCACCTACTGCAACGAGATTGGCAAGGGTTACACCGACGCTCCTATCTACTACCTCTCGCGTGTTCTCTTGAACTATGCCGAGGCTAAGGCAGAGCTTGGTAACGCCACCCAGGCCGACCTCGACAAGAGTGTTAACCTGCTCCAGGTACGTGCTGGTCTTCCTGGCATGACTCTTAACCCCGAGGCCGACCCAGCCAACAAGGTTGGCGTTAGCAACCTCATTTGGGAGATTCGCCGCGCCCGTCGCTGCGAGCTCATGACCGATGGTTTCCGCTATTGGGACCTCGTGCGCTGGCACATGCTCGACAAGCTCGATACCAACAAGTATCCCGACATCCGTCGCGGTGCTAACTTGAGTGATGTTGAGGATTGCGAAGTTGCACTCGATGGCGGATATGCTATTCCTTACACCGCTACCCGCACCTACGACAAGAAGTACTACTTCTATCCAATACCATCAAGTCAGATTAATGCCAGCCAAGGCGGCACTACTCAGAACCCAGGATGGTAATCCTCAAGTTTAGATTTTATTATCTGACATAACCACTAAGCGGTCGCATCAGTCACGATGCGGCCGCTTTTGATTCTTTCTATTGCGACACAGTGCGAGCCCGACAGCACCCCGCCCAATTCATCTATAAAAAATGAGCGATTGTATATTTCTTTTAGGTTGTTTAAACTAATTGCACTACCTTTGCGTCGTTATTATAGCACCGCATCGGTAATTTGACCGATTGAGACAAAACAACTAAGAATAAAAACCAACAACTCATTATCATAATGAACAACTTATCAAAATCATTAATTATTCTGTTGACCCTGGTGGCGACGGCTGCTTTCGGCTCCAATGCCGCGATAATCAACGGCATTCTCGTTGACGCAACCGACACGACCGAGCTCATCCAGGCCAACGTATTCCTGCTGCAGGCCAATCAGGACAGCACCTACGTGACAGGTACTGTCACCGACGACAATGGAGTGTTCAACCTCGAGGATGTTTCCGAAGGGCATTATTACCTGAAGTTCAGCTACATTGGCTACAACGATGTAGTAAAGCGAGTGAGCATCGGGGCCGACGGCCGCAACGTGAACATGGGCATCATAGCACTGGACCAGAATACCATCTTCCTGGACGAAGTGATGGTGGTGGGAGTGAAAACCGCCGTGACGGTAAAGGAAGACACCATAGAGTATAACGCCGACACCTATAAGACACAGGCCAACGCCGTTGTCGAAGACCTCCTGAAACGAATGCCTGGAGTGGAAGTGAGTGCCGACGGTAAAATCACCGCCAACGGCAAAGAGGTGAAAAGAATCCTCATCGACGGCAAGGAATTCTTCAGCGACGACCCAACGATGGCATCGAAGAACATCCCGGCCGACATGGTGAACAAGCTCCAGGTGATAGACCGCAAGAGCGACCTTGCCAGGCTCACCGGCGTTGACGACGGAGAGGACGAGACGGTCATCAACCTCACTATCAAGAAAGGCATGAACAACGGCTGGTTTGGCACAGTCACTGCGGGCTATGGCACCGACAACCGATATGTGGGCAATGTGATAGCCAACTATTTCAACAACGGCAACCAGTTCACCTTTACGGGCAACGCCAACAACACTAACAATGTGGGATTCACCGATGGTGGCGCGTCACGCTTCCGCCGCTTCGGTGGCGACCGTGGCATCACAACCTCGCAGATGATTGGTGTGAACTTCAATGTTGGCTCTCAGGAAGACGAGCACTTCCGCGTGGGTGGTGACTTGACCTACTCTCACACCAGCCGCGACACACGCATGTCGACAAGCCGACAGAACATCTTCACCGACTCCACAAGCTACCGCAATGCCTTGTCGATGTCGCTCGACCGCACCCACAACTTGCGAGGCAACTTCCGTCTGAAGTGGGAAATCGACACCCTCAACACTATCGACTTCCAGCCTTATTTCTCGCTCAACTTCAGTCACAGCGAGAGCAGCGACACCTCGATGACACGTGCCGGGGACCCCTGGCTCACACCAGTGAACCGCAGCTTGAGCTACTACGACAATCACGGCAAGAGCTACGAGTTTGGTGGACGATTCATCTACAACCACAAGTTCCGCTACCATCCCGGGCGCAGCTACAGCATTTTTGTGCGCTACAACTACAGCAACATCGACGAGTATGGCAACACTTTCACACGCAACAACTACTACCTCAAGGACGAAGAGGAGACTATCGACCAGGCCTATGACAACTTGCGCAAGACCAACAGCGTGAACGGTCGTCTGAGCTGGACCGAGCCCATCGGTGACGTGAAAAACGCCAACTTCCTGACGTTCTCCTACAGCGCACGATATAACTACAACAAGGCCACCAAGAGCGTCTATGACATCACACGCTATGCCGATGTGGTGATGCCTGTTCCATCCATCACCATGAACGACATTATGCTCGACATGGCAACCAACCGCACTCTGCGCGAGATGATTTCTGAAACCTATGGAGCCTATGCTCTGCAAGACGGAGCGCTGCTGAGCGAGATTATCGAGGTGGAACTCGGCGAAGAACTCGACCGCATCTTCAACGAAACTCAGAGCAACGACTTCCGCAACAAGTACTTCAACCAGGACTTCCAGATTGGATTCCAAAAGGTCACCAAGACCTACAACCTCAACCTGGGATTCTCGGTCACCTCGGCGATGTCGAAGAGCACCGACCTCATCAACAGCGAGCGCAACATTCCTTCGCGCTGGGCTTGGGCTGTGGCTCCATTCGCACGATTCCGTTACAAGTTCTCAAAGACGCGCAACTTAGCCATCGACTACCGCATGCGCAGCAGTCAGCCCACCATAGCACAGCTGCAGCCAGTAGCCGACATCAGCAATCCGTTGAACATCGTTGTTGGTAATCCCGAACTCAAACCCACATTCACCCACCGAATGAGCGTTCGCTTCAGCGACTTCAACCAAGATGCCCAGCGCAGTATCATGGCTATGGTACATGCCAATGTACAGCAAAACAGCATCATCTCCACAATCATCAACGATCCCACCACCGGTGGACAAACCACTACCTATACTAACATCAATGGTGTGTGGGACGCTATGGCGATGAACATGGTCAGCTTCCCATTCAGCTCCAACAAGGCGTGGTATTTCACCAGCAACGTGTTTGCGAGATTCTCGCAGACCAAGGGTTACAGCGATGGAGAATACAACCGCAGCACAGGCTTGAACCTCAACATTGCACCTGGTATCGCCTACCGCACTTCGCTTTTCGACCTTGAACTGCGTCCACGATATGGCTATCAGGTTACACACAACACAATGCAGACAAGCCGCGACCGCAACATCCACACTTGGGGAGCTATGTTCAACGGCACCTACTCGGCTCCTTTCGGACTCGTAATCAGCACCGACCTCAACTTCAGCTCAACATCGGGTTACAGCAGCGGCTACGACACCAAGCAGTGGATTTGGAACGGCTCTATAGCCTATCAGTTCCTCAAGAACAAAGAGGCATCGATACAAATCTCGGTATACGACATCTTAGGCCAGCAGAAGAACATCAGCCGCACCCAGACGGCAAGCTACATCCAGGATGCCATCTACAACTCCCTGGGACGCTACGGCATGCTGACTTTCACCTACCGATTCACGACATTCGCAAAAGGACAAGAACCTGAAGACAGAAACAGCTACGGCGGTCCTGGCGGACCTCCTCCCGGCGGCGGACGTCCCGGTGGCGGCGGCGGACGTCCCGGTGGCGGTGGCGGAAGACCACCATTCTGATAGTTAAACAACGATTCTATATTCCCCGTGAGGGCGTGTCATCATTCGACGAATTTTGACATGCCCTCACTCTTTACCGCCACCAAATCACTTCCACCCATTGCATTTTGACCGATTAGGGACGGTTCTTTTTCAGTCATTTTTCGACTTTTGACCGATTGGGGACGGTTCTTTTTCGGTCATTTTGGGGTATTTTATAATATTACTGGTTGTATTATCGTTTTATTAATAAAAAGATAAACCATGACAAGAAGATTTCAACTAATAGCTCTGCTTGCAGTGATGATGTGGCTGCCTGCTGTGGCGAGTGATAATACCGATATCAAGCTGTGGAGCGACGGTCCTCTCACCTGGGGCGACTTCCACAAGCTGCTGCCACCCACGTCGAGCGAGGCGTCGCACATCGAGGTGGAACTCAGCGCCACACCTCTTACCGACGGCAACCAGTCCGGCGCGCGTCTGGAGGCGCGAGCCATCATGCACCGCAACACGTCGGCAACAAGCACAGCGCAGAGCACTCCTGAACGACTTCGCTATCATCAGCTACAGTTTGACCTGCTTGAACTGATGCGCCGCAACCTTCAAGAAGAAATAAACAACGGCATTGATGGTGCTACAGTAGAGAAACGACTTGCCTATTATCAAGACCTTTACCGCCAGCGCGTTCGTCAAATAGCACAGGAGACCAAGAACGGCAGCCTTGAGGCCGCTGTCGCAAGCTGGGAGTCTAACATCGAGAACCAGCTCAGCGACATGGGAATGCCTCGAGTGCCTCAGGTCACAGCCATGCAGGGATGCTATGGAGTGTATGCAGGCGTGGGGTATGACATGCCGTTGGGCCATCTGCGCGACAACTTCGGCGGAAGCGCAGTGTTTCATGTGGGTCTTACCGGAGGTTACAAACGCCTGCGTGTGAAGGCCGACGTGGCGTTTGGTCAGCCATCCTATCGCAACGACAACATCTTCAATGTCCTCCCCGACGAGGAGGGCCGCCCCTTGCAAGGCAACAACTCGAGCAACGCCACCCACATCATGGCAAGCCTGCAGCTGGGCTACACTGTATTCAACCACAATCGATTGAGCATCACTCCCAACGTGGGAGGTTTCTACAACCGCTATGGCTGGGACATAGCCAACTACAGCTGGGAGAAAGATGAGAACGACGACGAAGTGCGTGTCACCACAGGCGTTGAAGGCCGCAATCTGCATTGTTTCAGTTTCATAGCATCGGTCGACTTCGACATCAACCTGAGCAGCCGCGTGAGCAACACGTCACTCACTGGCTCTCCACACCGTGAGCGCTGGACGTCATCGCTTCGCATCACACCCTGGGTGGCACACAGCCGATTTACCAAGTGCGACCCCACAGTAAGTGGCATGCACTTGGGCATCAACGTGAGCTATTTAGGCTTGGCACGCTTGTTCAGGTTTTAAAACCCGAAAAATCAGACAACAGATTCTAAAGCACCGAGGGGGGGCAATCACTGATACTTGGGAGAAGGCCCATATTCATTCTCCTCGGGGTCGCTGTCGGTGCATAGGAACACCAAGGTAATGATGCCCAAAACCAACATCGCCAGAATAAAAATGACAAGGGCAATAATGCCTATTGTTATCATGTCTTCTTTCCCTTTTGTTGCAGCAACTATCAATAGAGGCAAGAAGGATATCGAATAGACAAACATAATAACCCAGGGCATGAAATACCACCAAGCACTGTGACCCGTATCGTGCAAACGCCGAATTGTCACCGACATCATGGGCAAAAATGTGACAAGACTTGCGATACCCCCTGTCACTGAGCTCAACAACGTGTTGAAGAGATAGAAATACCAGAACTCACTGCGTCGGGCACGACCGGTGAAGTCGACAAACTTGCTGAAGCAAATCTTTATAGAATCACCAAAACCCACCTGCTGACGCTCACCATGCATGGCAAGATAATTGTCGGATGCTTCCTGTTGCGGATCTCTATAGCCATATTGTTGCTGCTGGTAGGGTTGCTGATACGGCTGTTGATAAGCAGGTTGCTGATAGGGTTGCTGATAGGGTTGCTGGTAGGGTTGCTGATAGGGTTGCTGGTAGGGTTGCTGATAGGGTTGTTGCGCACAGATTCCTGCCAGCTCGGGCACATTCTTCGCCATTTCCCAACCCGACATTCCCTCACACCACACCAGAGTGTCGGGAGCAATTCTCTGAGACATGAGCTGATTCACGTCATAGGGTCCAAACTGCTGATTGTCCCTACCTATATAATACTTTGCCATAATGATATTAGTATCTGTTACAAATAATATATTAAATAAATATCCCCCAAAAATGTCTTATAAAGAAGCAAGGACCAATAACTTCGTTAAAATCAGAGAGTATGTTTGAATTCTTCGAGAATAAAAGCAAGAGCACCACAAAACATGCCCACTATAAAAAATAAAACAATAATAGAGAATCCAATAATAGCCATTAATTTAGCTGTTTTTGCTTTAGCTTGAGCAGTTGCCATATCCCCTTGATTCTTAGCAACGTCAGCTCCACTACTATACACGATACCAATAATCCCAAAAATTAATGAGGCAGGATTATAAAAACAAATGCAAAGCACACCTACAATTGTAAGAGCAATATTCCAGCCTAAATAGGTTGACTGGGGTGCCGTCTGTTGATTATAGTTACCTTGTGGATGTTGATAAGCTGGTCGCTGATACTGAGGTTGTTGATACTGAGGCTGCTGATATGCGGGCTGTTGATATTGAGGCTGATACTGAGGTTGGTACTGCTGATACTGCGGTTGTTGTGGTGCAAAGAGACCTGCTAATTCGGGTACATCCTTAGCCTTTTCCCAACTTGGCATACCTGAGCACCACACCAATGTGTCGGGGGTGAGACCATTAGCCAACAGCTGTTCAAACGGGAATGGTCCAAACTGTTTATTATCTCTGCCAATATAATATTCTGCCATAAGACTAAATTATCTGATTGCTGGAAACATCATTTTTTAAAGCAATAAACTGGCAGAGAGTTTTGAAAAAATCCCTGCCAGTTATTTGTCATAAAAATAATTTTTTTATTAAATATAAGGAGCCAGCATCTCGTAATTCTTCTCACGTGTGGCACCCATAATTAAGAATATGTCGATAATAGCCCAGACACAACAACCACCAGCTGTAAGCAGTTTACCAATACCGAGTCCCGTATCACCAATGTAGAAACGATCAATACCCAAACCTCCTGCGAAAATCGAGAGCAAAAGGGCTGTAGTAGGATTTTTGAACGACAGCATCGAGATAGAGTTGATAGTGTTGTCGTCAACCATTGCCAATCTCTCCTGGATGTAAGGAATCTTCTCGGGAGGGAAGTTGTCCTTGTTGGCCATCATGAACATATCAACCTTCTGCCTGCTGGCACCACCGCCCATAGGCTGTTGGTAAGCACCAGCCATATAGGCAGGTTGCTGTTGATACTGTGGTTGCTGATACTGTGGTTGCTGATACTGTGGTTGCTGATACTGAGGCTGCTGATAGGCAGGCTGCTGGTATCCCTGGTTGTATTGTGGTTGTTGAGGTTGTTGAGGTTGCTGAGGTTGCTGAGCGACAAAAAGTCCAGCCAGTTCAGGCACATTCTTTGCCGCTTCCCAGCCCGACATTCCAGCACACCACACCAGGGTGTCGGGGGTGAGACCATTAGCCAGCAATTGATTAACCTCAAATGGACCTAACTGTTGATTGTTTTTTGCAATATAGTACTGTGCCATAAGACAATTTTAAATTATATCCGTGAAGTAAGCTTTTTCTTACTTTGAAGGATGAATGGTTGAATATAGTTAGTTTCTCGTTATTGTTGAAGTTTAAACTTGGGCGACTCGCCATACTTGTTGGGCTCGGGCTTGCCTTCGGGGATACACAGGATAAGACCGATGATGCCACCAATACCGCACAGCAGATACAGCCACAAGATGTTGCCGCTCTTGCCCACATCGTGCAAGCGGCGCACCATAGCCGAGAGTTGTGGAATGAAAATTACAACACTCACGATGAACATCAAGATGCCCAAGATGATGATTGTGGTGGTGGGGTCTTGTGACTCGGCTGCCTGTTTCACGGCCTCCAAGTCGCCGCCATTCATTATTGAGTTTAATCCCTGTTGGGTGAGTTCGGCTTTCAGGGCTTCTTTCTTGGCTAATAAGCCTCCCATTATTGAGTAGAGGATGCCATTAACCACCGAGTTGAAGATATAGGTTGCAAGCATGAACCACCAGAACTCGCTGCGGCGAGCGCGGCCCTTGAAGTTGAAGTATTTTTGCAGACATGTCTTTACTGCTGTCACGAAGTCCATTTGTGGAGTTGCCACATAGTTGCCCATAGCTGGCTGCTGATAGGGTTGCTGATACTGCGGCTGGGGAGCCTGGTATTGTGGCTGGGGAGCCTGGTATTGTGGCTGGGGAGCCTGGTATTGTGGCTGGGGAGCGGGTGCTGGAGCAGGAGCTGCTGGTGCGGGTTGGGGCGCGGGTGTGGGTTTCAATACCGATGCCAACTCGGCCACTTCGCTTGCCTTAGTCCAGGCAGTCATGCCCTGGGTGAAAACCAGTGACTCGGGAGTCAATCCATTTTGTACCAATTGTTCGATTGTGAATGGCCCGGCTTTTTGGCCGTTTTTTGCTAAATAATACTGTGCCATAATAGTTAGATATTTTAGTGAATAATTTTTCTATGCACAAAAGTAAACAATTAATTTAAAAATGCCAACTTTTTTGGACATTTTTTTAAAAAAGGCACTCTTTAAACGTGTTTTTGAAATTTCCACTTCAGAAAATAAGAAAAATAATAAGAGAAAAAAACAACTAAAGAAACGGCCGTCCCCCTTCTCGGTCATAACTCAGCAAAAAAATGACCGAAAAAGAACCGTCCCTTTTCGGTCACTTTTAAGGTTCAAAATTGTCTAAAAGAGAACAAATCAAGGAGATAAATGGTTCAAACGTCGAAAAATGACCGATTGGGGACGGTTCTTTTTCGGTCAAAATTGGGTGGATTATGAGTTATAGTGTGGCGATTTTAGAATCTCGGTTTTTACGGAAGTTGGAGAATGTCCCGAAGATGTCGCTCAGTGCTATCACTGCGTTGTCGGTCTCATTTTGGTAAAGAGTTGCGCTGTTGCCAGTCACCGTTGTTTTGCCTTGCAGTGCTCCTGTGACTCCAGAAATTTGCTCGAGCAGCTGCATCTGGAGTTTCACCATCTCATAGGCTCCGATATTGGTGTTGTTGACCGATATTTGCTCTGGCTTGCTATTACTGTAACTGGGGTTATAAGGCAGGATTCCGTTACAGTCTCTCCACACCCTGCGTATGTCTTCCCAGGTGAATCCGTCGGGCAGTGCCGTCTCGGGGAAAATCAACACTCCCTTGGCGCTTGCCATCATGATGTTGTTGATGAGAGTGATGATCTGGTTCACCGCCTTCTGCTGGTCGATGATGTCCTCGACAAAGGAGTGCACCTCGCCGTCGGTCAAAGGGTAGAACTTGATGACAAAGGGGTGCGTACCGTGAGCCCATGGCGAGTCCCACTCGGCGAGTAGATCGCCTGTCGGGGCAAACCACCTGCAATGCCATGTTGTGACAACATCATAGCGTGTGGTTGTCGTGGGCGTGTTTTTCACACGCGCGTTGGCTGGAAGTATCGACATCTGCGCGGTCTTGCGGTCGTGGCACAGCATCACCTCGCGGTTTTCTTGTGTCCACACCTCTATGGCTCGACACTTGTCGGTGCTATCGGCTTTCCAGAAGCTTGTTCCCTGTAGTGCGTCGGCGCCAATAGCGTGAGAGAAATCGAGAGTGCGGTTGCGGCAGTCATTTCCATAGATGTGTCTTATCCATCGTGCCTTGGCCCGCGAACCTGCTGCCACAGTTTTTATGAGCTTGGGCAGCGTCATGTCGTGCAGCTGCCCCACCATCTCGATATCACGTGCCATAGGGTCGGTTATCGCATTGACAAAGAAGTGGTTGAGATTCACATTGGTGACCTTCACACGTCGTTGCCACATGTCGTGTGAAGGTTCAATGCGCTGGACTGCTGTTCCCGAGATTAGAAACTCCTCGAGTGCCCTGCTGTCAAGTTCGTCAAGCTGATTGTCGCGGTGTACGGCAGCCACGTTTTTGTTGGCTGGAGAGCTATCGTTGATATACTGTGTGCGATATCGCCCCACGATGGTTTTTACCATCTGACGGATGAGGTTGTTGGTCTGCGGTGGAGTACCGCTCTTGCGATACAATTCATACTCGCTCATGGTGGCACCACTATGAGTCGCCACCATGTCGCTCCATTGGTCACCATAGGTGAAGCGCTTGTTTCTGAGTCTCGTGCTTCGCAGCTGGCTTGCGCTGCACCAAGCCTTGTAGGCGTTGTGAAGAATTAATTGATGTGAGTTTAGCATGTGATGAGTATTTTTAATGAGAAAAGGAATTAAAAGGAAGAAAGCAACGCGACATATCCACCAGCTGTCATCTTATAGCAAAGAAGTGGCGGCGGTGCCGTGGCCCGTAGGAGACATGAATCCAAGAGAAGTCCTTCTCGTTGATGGCCTGATCGACAGGTAGGTTGAGCCTCTTGAGCAGGCTGTAGAGCTCACGGTTGGCATCTTTGCTACCGGCTGTGATGTCGGCGGCCTCACCACGCATGTGCTGACTTGCCGGCACACCTCCCACGGCCTTGTTCAGCGCCCGACACCGGTACCCACTGTTCACGTGCAGAGTTTTTCCCCACGCCTCCCGTAACGGGTCGAGCACATTGTCGACGAGAGCGTTGAGGTTGTCGATTACTTGTTGCGACGGAGTGTTGTCGATGCCCCTGAGTCGTGCTGTTGTTGAGCGTGTGAGTTCCTCAATAGTGAAGTATTTCATAGTATTTGTTGTTTTGTTAGGTTAAACTTAAAATAATGCTTTGTGAGTGCAAAGAAAGGAATGTCGCACCGCCAAACCAACATTAAAAAAATCACACCGCCAGCCCAAATTACATCTCTCAAGTTGATTACCTTCATCCAAGTTCCACAATTAAGAGATGTGTGAGTTATAGAGTTAGTTAGTGATAAAAAAGTGTTAGTGAAAAAAAGTAAAGTGTGAAAGTGTAATTATAACTATAAGAATTCTGAATTATTATGCTTTTTTGAGAGGTTAGGGCTGCATCGATGCAGTTCCAACCTCTTTTTTTGCAAATATTTTGTTACACTGCCATTTTTTGCCTAATTTTGTACTTTTAAAGGTAAAAGTCATGAGAATAGGTATTATAGTCGCTATGAGCAAGGAGCTTGAGCTGCTCAAGCCCATGCTTGAAAACATGAGAGAGAGTAACAATAACGGCATCACTTTCTATTGTGGCACGATAGGAGAACACAAGATTGCCGCAATGCAGTGTGGCATTGGCAAGGTGAACGCCGCCATGGGCACCGTGTCGATGATTGCCAACTACAGCCCCCAGCTCATCATCAACACCGGAGTGGCAGGAGGCATGAACAACAAAGTCAACGTGATGGACTTGGTGGTTGGAAGCAAGGTGTGCTATCACGATGTGTGGTGCGGCTTTGACGGAGTCTCGGTTCACGGCCAGGTCCAGGGACTGCCTCTGTACTATGAAGCATCAAGCAAAGTCCTTGACATGGTTCCCGAGAAAGAAGGCATCCATTGCGGCTTGATAGTGAGCGGCGACCAGTTTATCGACAACATAGAACGCGTCGACGCCATTCGTGAACTGTTCCCCGAAGCATTAGCTGTAGACATGGAGAGTGGCGCAATAGCCCAGGTGTGCTACGTCAAGAAAACACCGTTTGTGAGCATGCGCATCATCAGCGACTCGCCAGGTGCCGGCCACAACAACACCAACCAGTATAATGACTTCTGGGCCGAGGCTCCCCAGCACACACTGTCGGCAGTGCGTCGGCTTCTTGAAATGTTACATTAAGAAACATCACACAAAAGATAATAATGGAAAAAATTGCAAGTTTTACTATCGACCACACCAAGCTTTTGAGAGGCATTTATGTCTCTGGCAAAGACAAAGTTGAAGGCGGCGGCACCATCACCACATTTGACATCCGCATGAAACTGCCCAACCGTGAGCCAGCCTTGAGTCAGAGTGCACTGCACACTATAGAGCATCTGGCCGCTACATTCCTGCGCAACCACCCAGTGTGGGGCAGCAAGATACTTTATTGGGGTCCCATGGGTTGCTGCACTGGCAACAACCTCCTCATCCAGGGCGACTTAGAGTCTAAAGACATAGTGCCTCTGATGCAGGAGCTCTTCGGCTTCATTGCCGAGTTTGATGGCGATATTCCTGGTGCGAGTGCTATGGAGTGTGGCAACTACATGCTCAACAACCTGCCCATGGCAAAATGGGAGGCACGCAAGTTTTTAGTTGAAGTTCTCAACGACATCAAGCCCGAGAACCTCATCTACCCATAATCTCACGACACAAACTTGCTAAACGATAAACGCAAAACGAAAAGATATGGCATTTTTTAAATTCTTCACCAAAGAGAAAAAAGAAACCCTGGACAGTGGCCTCAACAAGACCAAGGAGGGATTGTTCTCTAAACTCAAGAAGGCTGTTGCCGGAAAATCCAAAATCGACGATGAAGTGCTCGACAACCTCGAAGAGGCTTTCATCACAAGCGACGTGGGTGTAGATACCACTCTCAAAATCCTCGACCGCATACAGGCGCGCGTGGCACGTGACAAATATGCCTCCACCAGCGAACTCAACGACCTCCTTTGCGACGAGATCACCCAACTGCTTGCCGACAACGACAACGCCAACCGCGACGACTTCACCATCGATGACGACAAGAAACCTTACGTTATCATGGTTGTGGGCGTGAACGGAGTGGGCAAGACCACTACCATTGGCAAGCTCGCCTATCAGTACACACAGGCTGGAAACAAAGTGGTGCTTGGAGCAGCCGACACCTACCGCGCTGCAGCCGACGAGCAACTCGAGATTTGGGGCGAGCGAGTGGGCGTGCCAGTAATCAAGCATAAGATGGGCACCGACCCAGCTTCGGTGGCCTACGACACCGTGGCGAGCGCCAAGGCCCAAAATGCCGACGTGGTGATTATCGACACCGCCGGACGTCTGCACAACAACGTGGGATTGATGAACCAGCTCACAAAAATCAAGAACACGATGAAGAAGGTGCTGCCCGACGCACCCAACGAAGTGCTGCTCGTCCTTGACGGCTCAACGGGCCAGAACGCCTTTGAGCAGGCCAAGCAGTTTGTCGCCGCTACCGAGGTCAACGCTCTTGCAGTCACCAAACTCGATGGCACCGCCAAGGGTGGTGTGGTGGTAGGCATCAGCGACCAATTCCAGATTCCCGTGAAATACATAGGCTTGGGCGAGCGCATGGAAGACTTGCAGATCTTCCGCAAGGAGGAATTTGTGAAATCGCTGTTCGGAAAATAGATATTTAGGGGAGAGTGAGAGGAGAGAGGTGAGAGGAGAGTGAGAGGAGAGAGGGGAGAGAAAACGTTAAAATTCTTTTTTTTCATGGAAGAAATTTATTTCACTTTTGAAACTCTTGATGTTTACCAAAAGGCTCGTAAATTAGTGAAAGATATTTACCAGCTACTTGATTGTTTTCCATCATACGAAAAATATTCTTTATGTGATCAAATTAGGCGCTCTGCTATTTCTGTACCATCTAATTTAGCCGAAGGCAGTGGAAGATTCTCTCTTAAGGAACGTATACATTTTGTGGAATTTTCATATGGTTCTTTAATGGAGGTTTATTGCCAACTATCAATTGCTAACGACTTAGGCTATTATCCAGCCGAAAAACATAAAGAACTTAAAACACAGATAGATGAAATTTCAAGAATGTTGTATGGACTGAGGAACAGCTTGATAAACAAAATCAACAAAGCTAAATGAATCAACAACTCTCCCCTCTCACTCTCCCCTCTCACTCTCCCCTCTCACTCTCCCCTCTCCCCTCTTAAAAACTATGAGACGAAACAAAGTAGACATAATCTCCCTTGGGTGCTCTAAGAATCTGGTGGATTCGGAGCACCTGATTCGTCAGTTGCATGCTGCTGGTTACACCGTTGAGCACAACCCTGACCGTGTTGACGCAGAGATAGTGGTGGTGAACACCTGCGGCTTTATCGCCGACGCTCAGGAGGAGTCGATAAATACCATCCTTGAGTTGGGCGAAGCCAAACGCCAGGGCAAGATAAGAAAACTCATGGTGATGGGATGCCTGAGTGAGCGTTTCATGGCCGACCTCATCGAGGAACTGCCTGAAGTGGACCACTTCTACGGCAAGTTCAACTGGAAGCAGATGTTAGGCGACTTGGGCAAGAGCTACCGCGACGACCTTGCAAGCGACCGCATCCTCACTACCCCACCCCACTATGCCTACATGAAGATCTCGGAGGGCTGCAACCGCTTCTGTGCCTTCTGCGCCATCCCGCTCATCACCGGGCGTCACAAGAGCATCCCCATCGAGCAGCTGCTTGACGAGACTCGCAACTTAGTGACACGCGGAGTGAAGGAATTCAACGTGATAGCCCAAGACCTCTCGAGCTATGGCCTCGACATCACAGGCAAGATGATGCTCCCCGAGCTGGTGAAGCAGATGGCAGCCATCGACGGTGTGGAGTGGATAAGACTTCACTACGCCTACCCCACACAGTTCCCTTGGAACATCATGCCCGTGATGGCGCAGCATGACAACGTGTGCAACTACCTCGATATCGCCTTGCAGCACATCAGCGACAAGGTACTCGGCAACATGCGCCGCCACATCACCCGCGACGAGACATTGAGGCTCATCGAGCGCATGCGCCGCGAGGTGCCTGGACTGCATCTTCGCACCACCCTCATGGTTGGATTCCCTGGCGAGGGCGACAAGGAATTTGACGAATTGATGGACTTCGTGCGCGAGGTGCGCTTTGAGCGCATGGGAGCCTTTGCCTATAGCGAGGAAGCCGGCACCTGGGCGGCACAACATCTTGACGACAACATCCCTGTCGACGTTAAGCAGGCTCGCCTTGAGGCATTAATGGACCTTCAGGAATCGATATCGATGGAAATTCAGCAGAACAAGGTGGGCAGCACTCAGCGCGTGATCATCGACTGCGAAGAGGAAGAATACTACGTGGGTCGCACCCAATATGACTCACCCGAGGTTGACCCCGAGGTGCTCATCGCCAAGGATCGCCCCCTCACCCCTGGCAACTTCTACAACGCGCGCATCACCAGTGCATTACCATTTGAACTCATGGCAAAAATATGAAAAATTATATTTTCACAATACTAATAATGGTTACGGGCATTTTTATGTCAAGTGCACAGGAAATTGACAAGGGAGCACTGAGAATGGCCATTGAGCGGCAGCTGGCAAGCTACCCTGAGTCGACACTTCAAGACATCTACAAGGCCTTCTATCAGGAGCATTTCGGACCTGAACACATGATTGACGACACTGCCGCAGTGCGTCAATATCTTGACTACGAACTCTCGACAATGGGCGATGAGTGTGGCGGATTCTACTACGAGGCGATAGGTGCCCGCGGCGATTATGTGAGAGTGAGTCTCAAGTGCGTGAAGCATGGGCTCATTAGTGCCGACGAACTGCTGCAGGCATTTCTCGACAGTGCTGCCGCACGGCAGGTGCCAGCTGTGGAGTGGAGCTGCATGTGGGATGCCGTGGTGCAAGTCGTCGACGAGGTTAAGCCAGGGCTTGGTAGCGCAGCTGAGCGTGAGGCACTGCGCGAGGCCAGCATCAAGAAGCAGGCTGTGCACCACAGCAAGGCCTACAACGAGGCCTATCATCCCCACTACCGCATTGTGCATCACACCATCTTTGAGATGCTGTTAAAGCCCACCATCGACATGTTTCAAAGGTCAGTTAGAGTTAGGCTGGAATTGAAAAGCATGCCTCGCATTCCTGAGTAATGTCACGGCTGAGCCGTGGCACGGAGGACCTTGTGAGGATGAGGGTGGTGGCGGTGTTCTTTTTTTTCAATAGTGTTCTAAATTATTTTGGGAACTAAGTGCATAAATTTGCGCGTAATTTGGTTTAAAATGAAAAAAATGTAATTTTGCGGTGATATAAAATTATTTACTATAATCATAAATCCTAATGCCCTAATAGGGTTAAAACAAAAACTTAAGAACTTATGAAGAAATTTTTTACTCTTATCATGTTGCTTGCAATGGCGGTTCCCACCTGGGCAAGCGAGAAAACTGTAACAATCTCCCGCAATGAGGGCGAGTTCTCAGAGGCCAGCACTGTTTATTATGGCGTGAAGGACGGCATCATCCTGACTATGACCGGCGGCATGAACAACGTGAACTACCTGCTTGCCAATCCTAACACCAACTTCACGGTGCTGTCTTATAACTACACCATCAAGAAGATTGTGTTCCACTGCCTTGACGACGCTGTCGAGGGCGACCTCGACGCCGGCTACTGGGGACCATCGACCATCACACTCTTTGCCAACCACACACACCCCGACAATCCTGGCACCTACACCAGCAGCGGCTTCACCGGCACTTGGGAAGGTGAGTCGTCGAGCCTGAACTTTGCAGTGAAAGGCAAGGGCGTGCGCTTCGCTTCTATCGACATCACCTATGAGAAACCCGAGGGCGACATCTATGTGTTGGTAACTCAACGCAGCCAGATTGTGGAAGGCAAGTCCTATGTGATTGTGAGCCAGTACAACGACAAGGTGATGCGCTTCAAGGAGGCTGCCGACGTGACTCCTCCCGCCGTACCCATCGTGGAATGGATGAACGAGAGCAAGACTCGTGTGAAGGTTGACGGCAATGCCATGATCATACGCATGATGGGCGTTCAGGACTCAACCATAGGCAGCAACACACGCACCGTGGCATGGTTCAAGCTTGGCAACGGCTATCTGCGTGGCCAGGGCGACAACCTCACCGTGACCAGTAGCCCCAACGACTACGGCCGCGCCATCATGTACATCAGCGCCACCGAGTATAACTACCTGTGCTGGTTCAAAAATGTGGGAAGCTCTACGAAGACCATCCGCTACGACTACGACAACGAGCAGTTCATGTTCAAGAGCATCAGCAACGACCCCAATGGCCGCGTGTGGCTCTACAAACTTGCCGAGAGCTACCAGGTGACCACCCAGGTTCAGCCCGAGGGCACTGGAAGCATCACACTCACAGGCGGCGTTGTTGACAACAAGTCGCAAGAGGGCGAGACCGTGACTCTCACTGCCGAGCCAATCGAGGGATATGAAATTGAGAGCGTGACTGTCAAAAACCTCACCACTGGCGAGGAGACAACACTGGTTGCTAATCGTGGCGAGTTCACCTTTGTGATGCCCGCCGCCGATGTGCTGGTTACAGCCAATTTCTCGGAGGACTCTACCACCGGTGTTGAACGCCTTGACAATGCCGTTCAAGCAACGAGTGTAGAATACTACAATCTTGCCGGAATGTGCAGCAGCAAGCCTTTTGCCGGCATGAACATCATCGTCACCCGCTACAGCGACGGCACAAGCAGCACTACCAAAGAAATGAGATAAAAAGTGATTGACTTAGCAGGGAATATCATTTTTTTGTTTATCTTTGTGGCCAACAAGTATATTTAAAAACTCATCCATCATGAAAAGAATAACAATTTTTATTATGCTTGTCGCCTTGATTGCCGGTGTGACAAGCGCACGTTCGGTGAGGAAGAAGACCGCACGAGGAGTCAGCGCGCAGCAAGAGGCTCAATCGTCGGCACCATCGACCGACTTAGACATCGCCATCTATGCCTACTGCAATGATGACTTTTCTACAGCCTACGACGCTATCAACCGACACATCCAAAACAATCCCAACGATGCCTTTGGATGGACATGCCTGGCCGCAATCCATTCAGAGCTCGAGGATGAGCATCAGGCCTTGCAGGCACTTGCCAAAGCCCGCTCGTGCCACATCGACGAGTCGGACCCAACAATGCTCAACTGGATGTATTTCACCCATTCCTCGGTGCATCTTCAGGCACAAGACACCGTCAGTGCCATCGAAGACCTGAACATGGCGTTGAGATATGACAACACCGACGTCGACAGCTACCTGCGCCGAGGCAACATCTTCAAGAAGATGAGGCGATTTGACGAAGCCATGGTCGACTATGGCATGATTGTGCAACTCAACCCCAAGGAAGTGGAAGGCTATTTAGGCATCGGCACTATCTCTGGTTCGCTCGGCAAGCGCAAGGATGCCATCAAGGCATTCACTAAGGCCATTGAACTGGAGCCAGATGTAGCCGAGTGCTATGCTCTCAGGGCTGTGGAATATTATAATGACCAGGACTACAAAAAAGCAGTAAAAGACGTCATCAGCGCACTCGAGAGAGACAAAGAGAATGCCCGCGCACTGTGGGTTCTCGAGTATCTCAAGCTAAACGCCATGGACGATGTTGTAAAAGAATTCAACGACAAAGCCAAAAAGACCAAAGATCCTTCCTGGCTCGAAATAATTGAGTGACACAATATTATTAAGAAGTCTCACGAGCTGTGCAAGCACACAATCGACTCAACGAACTTGATAAAGCACCGATAGGCAAGCTGTTGTTTAAATACAGCTTGCCATCGGTTGTTGGCATGGTAGTGATGTCGATCTACAACATCATTGACCGCATGTTCATTGGTCAAGGAGTGGGACCCGACGCCATAGCAGGCCTGGCTATCACGTTCCCTGTGATGAACATCTCGGCAGCCTTCGGTGTGCTCATAGGTGGTGGCGCGGGAGCGCGTTCGTCTATTGTGCTGGGACAAGGCAAGAAGCGCACTGCCGAGCTCATCCTCGGCAACAGCCTTGTCATGACCTTGCTGCTGGCCACTTTCTACCTTGCTCTGCTGGCAATTTTCATCGACGACGTACTCTTTCTTTTCGGAGCCAGCGAGACCTCCCTGCCCTATGCGCGCGACTTCATGATGTATATCCTGCCTGGACTCTTGTTCAACAACATGACGTTCTCGTTCTGTAACATAATGAGAGCTACAGGCTACCCCAAGAAGGCTATGTGGGCCAACTTTATAGGTGCCGGATTGAACGTCATTCTCGCACCCATCTTCATCTTTGGCCTCAAATGGGGAATAAAGGGAGCGGCTATTGCCACCGACTTGGCGATGCTTGTCTCAATGATCTATGTACAGATACACTTTTTCAACAAGAATAGCGAGATTCATTACTCACGGGGCATTTTCAAACTAAAAAAACACATCCTCTTGCCCATCATTGCAGTGGGAGCGGCACCTTGCATCGTCAACACTGCCGGATGCGTGATCAATGCGATCCTCAACCACACAGTATATAGATATGGTGGCGACACAAGCGTCGCGGCGATGGGAATATTCATGACATTCTCACAACTGGCCATAATGTTTGTGCTGGGAGTGTGCATGGGCATGCAGCCCATTGTGGGATTCAACTACGGCGCAAAACGATTCGACAGGCTCAAGCGAGCCTACTGGCTCACTGTGGCAGTGAGCACCGCTGTGTGCCTTCTGGCATCGATTGCCAGCATCTTCTTCCCACAATATGTAGCAATGATTTTCACCACCGACAACGGTCTCATAGCTGCCTGCCAGCATGCTATGCCCATTGCCAACATCGTGTTCTGGATTGCTGGATTCCAAATTGTCACCACCAATTTCTTCCAGTCGCTGGGCGAAGCCACAAAGTCAATTTTCATGAGCTTGTCACGACAGGTGATTTTCCTGCTGCCCTTCCTTCTCATCCTGCCACCCATGCTGAAGCTCGACGGCGTGTGGTATGCGTTCCCGGTGAGCGACCTGCTCGCAGCACTCATTGGAATGGTGCTTCTGGTGCTTGAGATGCGCAAAATCAACCGCCTCGTCATCGCCAGCAACAAGGAGAAACAACAAGGATAGACCTCCTTTTGACTTTCATTTTTGACTAAAAAATCAAAAAATCGCGCAAAAACGTTGATTATTAGCGAGAATGTTCTTATCTTTGCGCCGATTTTAACGACAAATAGTTGGAAACTGTGGCTGAAATGAAGTTATCCATTTCAAGCTTACCGTTTGGAAAACAGGACTTTAAGTACCACCTTGACGGCAAGTTTTTCAACGAAATCGAGGACTCCGAAGTGCGCTCCGGAAGTGTTGATGTCGCCTTAAGCGTCAATCATCGCCAGGAGGGTATCTATGAGCTCGACTTCGTGTGCAATGGTGTTATTACTATTCCATGCGACCGTTGCCTTGACGATATGGACCACATTGTTGACACCAGTTACCAATTGACCGTTAAAATGGGCGACACCCTCGACGACAGCATCGACAACGTTCTGGTGATACCGTCGTCGTGGAGAACATTGGACTTGGAGCCTATAGTTCGCGACACCGTCCTGCTCACTATTCCAATGATGCACACTCATTCCCCAGGAGAGTGCAACGAGGACATGCTTGGCCGGCTTGAGGAGCACACGGCACGCGGCTATGAGAGCGACGAGGACTTCATGGAACCGCCACAACAACGAGAGATTGACGACAACACTGGAGACGCAATAGACCCTCGATGGGCTGCCCTCCAGCAATTAGTTGATAATAAAAACAATAAAAAATAAATTAAAAAATGGCACATCCTAAACGTAGACAATCAAAGACTCGCACAGCCAAGAGAAGAACTCACGACAAGGCTGTTGCTCCAACCATCGCACGCTGCAGCAACTGCGGCGCATGGCATGTTTATCACACTGTATGCCCCGAGTGCGGATACTATCGTGGCAAGAAGGTGTTTGACGATGAGGCTGCTGTATAAATCATTGTCTCATATCGATAACATGACACAACTCAATCCTAAATATTTCCTCGTGTAGGTCTCTCGAGAGAGTCATGCCTAACATTTAGAAGAGGTGTATTTAGGATTGATTTTAAACAACACTAAAACAAGAAAATAAACGCTTTATGCTTAACGCAAAGATAACAGGCATAGCATCGTATGTTCCCGACGACGTGCTCGACAACGAGGAACTGTCCCGCATTGTCGACACCAGCGACGAGTGGATAACCACACGCGTGGGAATCAAGGAAAGACGTGTCCTCAAGAACGGAAAGGGTTCCTCTTTCCTGGGCACTCAGGCAGTGCAAAAGCTGCTTGCCGAGACTGGCACCAACCCCGACGATGTAGACCTTCTCATTTGTGTGACTTCTAACCCCGACTATCGTTTTCCATCCACTGCATCAATAATCATGCACAACTGCGGTTTGGATGGTGCAAACAAGAAATGCTACGGCTTCGACATTCAAGCCGCATGTGCTGGATTTGTAGTAGGCACCTATACTGCTAATGCCTACATCAAATCGGGGCTTTACAAGAAGGTTATTTTAGTAATCGCCGAGAAGATGACAAGCATGACCGACTATCAGGATCGCACCACTTGTCCGCTATTTGGCGATGCTGGAGCTGCTGTACTCATCGAGCCTACCGAGAACACCGAGGAAGGCATCATCGACGGCATCTACCACATCGACGGCAGCGGCCTGGAGCACCTGGTTTACAAGGCTGGTGGCTCGGCAAAACCCGCGTCGATTGAGACCGTTCAGGCTCGTGAGCACTTTGTGTATCAAGAGGGTAGGGCTGTGTATCGTCACGCCGTTATCGACATGCTTACCTCAACCCGAGATATAATGAAGCGCAACAACCTCACCAACGATAACATCGACTGGTTTGTGCCTCATCAGGCCAACCTGCGCATCATCGAGGCAGTGGGCGACCGCCTGGGTATTGCCGAAGACAAAATCTTGGTCAACATCCAGCACCGAGGCAACACCAGTGCCGCATCAATCCCCTTGTGCATCGACGAGAACAAGCACCTTCTCAAGAAGGGCGACAAGATAGTCCTCACTGCATTTGGTGCCGGTTTCACTTGGGGAGCCGCTTACATCGTTTGGGCTATATAAAGCTTTGTTTAATCATAAATGCGTCTTACCACTCAAGGCATCACAACATGCCTGGTGGAGGCGCATTTTTGTAAATGCATGAATCGTGACAAGAGGGACTGAGATTGCAATCATTGAGGTTCCCCATGCCACTTAAAACTTAAAAATTATAACTTAACACTTATTATATCGTGCATCGAGCAGGATTTGTAAACATAGTAGGAAACCCCAACGTGGGAAAGTCAACCCTCAGCAACCTGCTGGTGGGTGAACGGCTTTCTATCATCACCAGTAAGTCGCAGACCACTCGTCACCGCATCATGGGCATCGTCAACGGCGACGACTACCAAATTGTGTTCAGCGACACGCCAGGCGTGCTCAAGCCCAAGTTCAAGCTACAGGAGTCGATGCTCGACTTCTCGCGAGGTGCACTCATCGACGCCGACGTGCTGCTCTATGTGACCGACGTGGTGGAGACTCCCACCAAGAACCAGGATTTCCTCGACAAGGTGGCGAAGGAGAAAATCCCAGTGCTGCTGGTCATCAACAAGATAGACCTGCTCACCGGAGGGCAGCAAGAACTCGAGGCACTGGTGGCGCAATGGAAAGAACTGCTGCCGCAGGCCGAGGTCTACCCCACCAGCGCGCTCCACAACTTCAACGTCGACAATATCATGCGGCGCATCGTGGAGCTGCTGCCCGAGAGTCCTCCCTACTTTGGCAAGGACGCTCTCACCGACCGCAACTCGCGCTTCTTTGTCACCGAAATCGTGCGCGAGAAAATCCTGCTCACCTACGACAAGGAAGTGCCCTATGCCACTCAGGTCATCGTGGAGAAGTTTGCCGAGGACGACAAGTCCATCCACATCATGGCGGTGATATATGTCGAGCGCGACAGCCAGAAGGGCATTATCATAGGGCACCAGGGACGCAAACTCAAGCACGTGGGCATCGAGGCACGCAAGGACATCGAGAAATTCTTCGAGAAGCGAGTCTTCCTCGAGCTATATGTCAAGGTAGAGAAAGACTGGCGCAACCAGGAAAACAAGCTACGACAGTTTGGATATATTGAATAATTAAGTATCACTATACTCACATTTATCAAACAAAATCAACAAAAAGAAACAAAAACAACAAAAAGTATTTTTTTTGCATGCTGTTTATAGGATTGAACGATACTTCTATGACAAGGATCTTAAATCAATTATTGATGTCAGTGGTCACAGAATTTTTGAATATAACTAAAATCTTGTTGTTTTTGTTAGGTTTTGTTATCTTTGTTTGATTTTTGAGTGGCTATGAATAACTAACAACTGATAACTCACAACTCATATGGGACGATTAGTAGCAATAGTAGGACGCCCTAACGTGGGCAAGTCAACCTTGTTCAACCGCCTGACCAAGACTCGGGCGGCTATCGTGAACAACACCAGCGGCACCACCCGAGACCGCCAGTATGGACTCATGGAGTGGAACGGCATGGAGATGAGCGTGGTAGATACCGGAGGCTGGGTCGAAGGTAGCGAAGACATCTTCGAGAGCGAGATAAACAAGCAGGTCTACCTCGCCATCGAG
This sequence comes from uncultured Prevotellaceae bacterium, assembly GCA_947167995.1. Lineage (GTDB taxonomy): Bacteria > Bacteroidota > Bacteroidia > Bacteroidales > Muribaculaceae > Sodaliphilus. Next base: position 1,318 of record CAMVKS010000033.1, on the reverse strand, counting down.
GAGGCCGACGTCATTCTCTTTATGGTCGACATCAAGACCGGCATCACCGACCTCGACGACTACGTGGCCGAGATTCTGCGACGTGGCAAGAAACCCGTTGTAGTGGTTGTCAACAAGGACGACAACAACCAGGGCTATTATGGCGAGAGCGAGTTCTACCGCCTGGGACTGGGACAGCCTTTTGCCATCTCGGCAATTAACGGCACCGGGACGGGCGACCTCCTCGACGAGGTGTACCGGCTCATGCCCAAGAAGAGCGATGACAAGCCCGAGGAGGAACTGCCACGCTTTGCCATCGTGGGACGTCCCAACGCCGGCAAATCATCACTCGTGAACTCACTCATGGACGAGGAGCGAAACATCGTGACCGACATCGCAGGCACAACACGCGACAGCATCTACTCGCGTTATAACAAGTTCGGATTTGATTTCTATCTTGTCGACACCGCTGGCATCCGCAAGAAGAACAAGGTGAATGAGGACATTGAGTACTACTCGGTGCTTCGCAGCATTCGCGCCATCGAGAACAGCGACGTGTGCATCCTCATCATCGATGCCACACGAGGCATTGAGTCGCAAGACGTGAACATCTTCTCAATCATCGAGAAGAACCGCAAGGGACTGGTCGTGCTCGTCAACAAGTGGGACGTTGTAGAGCAGAAGTCGCAGCAGGCAATCACCTATATGGAGAACACCATTCGCGAACGCTTCGCTCCGTTCACCGACTTCCCCATCATCTTTGGCTCGGCACTCACCAAGCAACGCATACTGCGAGTGCTCGAGGAAGCCATCGCCGTCTACAAAAAGCGCAAGACCATCATCTCCACATCGCAGGTCAACAACGTGCTACAAGAGGCCATCGCAGCAGTGCCACCACCTGCCACCAAGGGCAAATTCATAAAAATCAAGTACATCACCATGCTCAAGGAGGCGAGAGTGCCATCGTTTGTGTTCTTCTGCAACCTGCCACAGTGGATCAAAGAACCCTACAAGCGGTACCTTGAGAACAAGATACGCGAGAAGTGGGACTTCAAGGGAACACCCATCAACCTATACTTCCGCCAGAAGTAGGAAACCACAAAAGCACCTCCCTATACACAGGAGGTGTTTTTCTTTTTTTTGACCAATTTTGACCGATTGGGGACGGTTCTTTTTCGGTCATTTTCGACTTTTGGACTATCAAATAATCCTATTCTATTCCGTTTTCGACCATTTTAGCCCCTAAAAGTGACCGAAAAGGGACGGTTCTTTTTCGGTCAAAAATTCCTGTTTTCGTCAATGGGACACCTAAGTCATTTGAGGCAGTGTTTTTTGACCA
>CAMVKS010000032.1 GCA_947167995.1 uncultured Prevotellaceae bacterium | reverse complement strand
AACATAGTTAAAAAAGCTTTTGCGTCACCCAATTTTAGGTGACGCAAAAATACAACAAATTGTTTGATAGACAATTACAAATTAACACTTTTCTTTCTTGAAAAAAGTGACGAAGTCAGGTGAAGCCGCGTTGCGGCTTTTTTTGATGGAAATGGCTGTAAAAAAAACAGGGAGACCGAGGAATTTACCACAAATTCAACTCGGCCTCAATACTATTGCAAATAAAAAGAGTAAATGAAGTTATTCTAAATCAATATTCCTGAAAGATTCATCATCTTGTTGAGTAATTATTAACCATCGTGTGTGTAGTGTCTGCGATAATGTATGTTTATTATAGAAAAGCTATGGATTTTTCTTCTTTTTGCACGTTAAACACCATTGAAGCAAGAGTACTGCATGGGTGGGCTTGATTTTAACATTTTTTTTAAAAATCGAGTGATATTCCCATCTGTAGATTGAAATTAAGTGGGTGCTCGTTGCGCTGAGTGTTTAGTGGCAATGTGGTGATGTAGTGTGACAGTTTTGGCTCGATGTAAATGCCAAAGTTTCGTGTGAAGTTGTATTGAACGCCTGCTGTGGCATGTACTGACCATTGCAGTCTCTTGATAGTTACGCTTTCGTTGTTGAATTTTGCCGAAACAACTCTCTCTACCAGTCCTTCGCCTCCAACGAATGTGCTCAAGCCACGGTACCGCCAGAAGTTCCATTTCACACCAAATGGAATGCCCACAAGCTTGATGTTTTGACTGAATTCAGGAGTTCCATTGTCGGGGGTGACATCACTCGACATGGATGTGAAGTTGAACCCAATGTTTCCATAAAGGTTTTTCACAATGCGCTTGCTAAATGTCAAGCCCACAGTGAGGGGCATGTGGTGATGATAGTGATAATTTACAGGCGGTGTCACGTTGGGCACGCCGGGTGCTGCTGGAGCCATCATCATTGAAGGGTTACTTCCTGCTGCTGGTGCGAGATACAGTGACGATGAGCTGTTTACAATGCCATCGCGGTCGGAAGATAGCAGTCCATCTCCATAGGCCGCCATCAAGAAGGTGGGCTCGTGGGGCTTGTTTTTGTGCAACGCCATCTTGCGGCGTGCATCGCTGCGTGCGTTGGCGTCATAAACCAAATGCTGCTTGTAGGTGCTGTCGCTGTAGGACTTCCAAGGCTCCATGGCCTCTTGGTTCATAGCATCGTCATACTGGGCATACAGTTCCTCGAGAGCCTGCATTGTCTCAATGTCGTAGAAGTACTCGTCGGGATTGAAATCGGCATATTCCTCATCAAGGTCGTAGTAATAATCGTAATATTCCTCTTCGGTAGCCTGCTCTTCGTTTGCCATAAGGTTGTCTTGTTGTATAGCACTCGAAGGCTTGCTTTTATTGCGAGACGTTGGCAATGCCGGTGTTGTGGATGATTTCGACGGCTGTGATGAAGATGCCTTGGTGGTTTGTGCTAAGTTGGGAGCGATGGAATTGGGGACTGTCGCGGTGCTGTCGTTTTGGGTGGTGCCGGTGGTGTCGGCTTGGGCAGTGATGGTGGTTGTTTGTTGCTTTTGGGGTTGTTGTGAGAATTGTTGTGGTTGCGACTGCTCATTGTCGTTGATGAAAATCAGTCCAGTGGTGACAGCTATGGCAACGCAGGCAGCCGCAGCAATGGCTTTCCATAACCGCGGTGCAATGGCGCCCCTCTTGATAGAGTGTGGTGCCTGTTGAGGCAGAGACTTGGAGATGGCCTCCCAAGTGCCCTGTGGAACCTCACGGGTGGCTTGGTCGGCTTTCTTTTTTATAGCCTCTATCCAGTTGTTGTCCATATTATTGCTCATAGCGTCTATCGGTAGTCTTGTTCATTGATAAAAGCGGTGATTTTTCGTGCAAGCAGAGCTTTGGCTCTTGCCAGTTGTGAAGAGGAGGTCTTCTCACTGATACCTAATTGTTGGGCTATCTCTTGATGAGAATAGCCGTCCAGGCAGTAAAGGTTGAAGACTGTTCGATATCCGTCGGGCAGTTCCGATATCATCTGCATGATAGTGCTCACGTCGATAGTGTTGACATTTTGCTCGATGATGGGATCGTCGTCGGGGGTATCGCCAAGCGATTCAACCGGCATAGTGGTGACCTTGAGTCTTTTTACTCGCCTTAGATGGTTGAGCGATTTGTTGACGGCAATGCGTGTAATCCATGCTTTAAGAGATCCTTCGCCTTCCCAGTTGAAGTGATGAATAGTGGAGAAGACGGTGATAAAAGTGTCTTGCAGCACATCGCTGGCATCGTCGTCGTTGCCGACATATCGGTATATAACAGCCATCAGATGAGGAGAATATCGGTCAAAGAGCTCTCGCTGGGCGCTTTGTGTGCCCTGCTTGCAACCTCTAACAATATCTCTTTCACTCATCATAATGCTGCTTCATTAAAAACACATGAAGTGCAAAATTACTGCTTCATTTCTTGAAAAAAAATTATTTTCTCAAAAAAAACAGTCTATGCTGCCTGATGGTGTGTTGCGACTCTCGTGTCGAGGAGATGTCGATAGAGAGATTGCATTATCAATAAACTTATTACATAAACACCCGAGGTGGCAAAATACTGCATCGTTTTTATGAAAAAAAAAACAAAACTTTTTTAAAAAGCGGAATTGGGCTACGCCCTGTTCTTTTTATGTAGTGCTTAGAATTGAAATGTAGTCAACATATATGGCTTGTTGAAGTGGCGGTGTTTATTTTTAGATTCCAATAGAGACATAAAAAAAGCTGCTCACCACCTTGTGGTAAACAGCTTCAAAATTTTTTAGCTTGTTGCAAAATTACTTCTGCTCGCCTTCTTTCTTCTCGGGAGCTGGAGTCTCAGCCTTTGCGTCAGCCTTTGCGTCAGCCTTAGGCTCAGCCTCAGTCTTAGCGTCAGCCTTTACATCAGCAGCCTTCTTTGCAGTGTCAGCTGGAGCAGCTTGTTGAGTAGCAGTGTCAGCAGGAGCTGGAGCCTCAACTGGAGTAGAAACTACAGATGCACTGTCAGAAGTAGAACCAGAACCAGTCTGATTACCGGTGCAAGAGATCATAGATACGCTAGCAATAACAGCAACTAATAAAACTAACTTTTTCATTTCTTAAAAAATTTAATAATAAAACAATAAATAATTTTTTCTTTTCTGAATTTGTTTGTTTCGAAAAACGGTGCAAATTTATATCAAAAAATTAATATGCAAATATTTTTCTAATTTTTTTTTTGAACTTTTTTTTATAAAAACCTCAAAATTAACAAATATTCACAAATATCAAATTATCACATCGTTGAAATTCAATAAAATAATTAAGGAAAAAATGAATTAATCCCAGAAATGTTAAAATTCCTTCAAAAAAATTTTTTCTTGATTTTAGCGATAAAGGAAGCGTTTTATGCTTCGTTTTGGTGTCTTCTCAAACTCGTTCACCATAATCTCCATTTGTGCGATGCGTTCATAGGGAGCAACAAGTTTGTTGAGCTCGGATTTCACTGTCTCCAAATGCGATGGCAGCTGGTCTCGCGTGAATCCGTCACGGTCCATAGCATCATAGTCGGGGTAGACGAGTGCCACAAGTTTGTGGTCGCGGTCGACGACGAGGCTCTCACTGATGTAGAGCATGTTGTTGAGTTTGGCCTCAATCTCCTCGGGATAGATGTTTTGTCCATTGGAGCTGAGGAGCATGGTCTTGAGTCGTCCACGGATGAAGACTGTACCGTCGGCGCTCAGAGTACCCATGTCGCCGGTGTGCAACCATCCGTCTTCGTGCAGCACCTTGTCGGTGGCTTCGGTGTTGTGGAAGTATCCCTTCATCACGTTCTCTCCCTTGACGCAAATCTCGCCGGGAATGTTCTCGGGGTCATCGCTCAGGATTTTGCACTCCATGATTCCTGGCAGGATGCGTCCTGCACTGTGCAGCACAAACTCGCGCCATGGTGTGTGGCTCACCAGTGGTGCACACTCGGTCATGCCATAGCCGACGGTGAATGGGAACTTTATCTTGTAGAGGAATTCCTCGACCTCGGCGTTGAATGGAGCGCCGCCCACAATAACCTCTTCAAAATTACCTCCGAACGCTTCGATGAGTTTCTCGCGAATGCGGTCGTAGATCTTACGGTCGAGGTAGGGTACTGCAAGAGCCCAGCGCAACTTGGTCTTGCTGATCATGGGGACAATCATCTTGCTGTAGATTTTCTCAAGCACCAGTGGTACGCAAATAACGAGGTGAGGCTTGATTTCCTGCATGGCCTTGACAATGATTTTGGGAGCAGGAATGCGTCCAAGCAGAGTGATGTGCGAACCCACGGCGAGCGGTGTGAGCATGTCGAAGGCGCATCCGTAGGCGTGTGCCAGTGGCAGGAACGACACGCATCGTGTGCCCTGACGGTGAAGCTGCGAGTTTATACCGTAGACGATGTTCCCCGCAAGGTTGTTGCCAGTGAGCATAACACCCTTGCTGAAGCCTGTGGTGCCACTGGTGTAGTTGATTTCCATGAGCTCGTCGTTGCTGCGGTCGATATAGTTGATGCATGCGGCATTGAAGCCATTGGGATAGGTCTGATGCATGAGTGAGTCGATACTGTCGAGCACAGTATCGATAGTTTCCTCGTCTTTCTGTGCCAGGAGTTTGCCGTTGTCGAGTGAGATGGCCGCACGAATGTGGCGCATGTTGTCAAAGTCGAACGATTCCCAAATGGAATTGCTTGAATAGAGCAGGCTCGCCTCGCTGTGGTTGATGATGTGTTGAGCATCGCGAGGGTTGAACTCCTGCAAGATGGGTACAATCACAGCGCCGTAGGTGATGGTGCCTATGAACACTACTACCCAGCTTGGTGTGTTCTTGCCAATGAGAGCCACACGGTCGCCTGGCATGATACCACACTTTTTATATATAAGGTGTAAACGTGCAATCTGCTCGGCAAAGTCGCCATAGGTGAGTGTCTGCTTAGTGTTATAATCACTTAGAGCCGGTAGTTCCCAGTTGTTTCGGAAACTGTTCTCAAAAATCTTTATTGTGTTTTCTTTCATCATAGCGCAATGATGTTTTTTTCTTTTTGCAATAGCTTTTATTGCCTGCAAAATTAAAGAAAAATTCTAAAACTGCAAAAAATGTTGCAATCGTCATTGAATTTTGTTATTTTTGCACCAATCAAATGCTAAGACAGTGAAATCGGTTTACTGTGTCGGGAGTTGGTTTTTGGGACCTTGAAAAAGGTGTGATTAATGAAAATACCTTACCTTTGTTCTGTTATTTTTAAGACAATACACTAAATATATAATATTATGAAGAAAAAAACACTCTCCATCATCAAGGATGATCCCTGGCTCAAGCCATTTGAAGAGGCTATCGTGGGACGTCATGAGGACTTCTTGCGCAAGGAGAAAGAACTCACCGGCGACAATGGGACGCTCGTCGATTTTGCCAACGCCTATAACTACTATGGCCTGCATTGCACCGAGCAGGGATGGGTGCTGCGCGAGTGGGCGCCTAACGCAACCGAGATTTTTGTGATTGGAGATTTCAACAACTGGACCGAATGTGCGCCCTACAAGATGCGCCGGCTGGAGAATGGCAACTGGGAGCTTGCTCTGCCACATCGCGGCATGAAGCACGGCGACCTGTTCAAGCTCAGCGTGCACTGGAATGGCGGGCAGGGCGAGCGCATTCCCGCCTATGCCACCCGTGTGGTCCAGGACGACGTGACCAAGATATTCTCGGCGCAGGTGTGGAATCCCGAGGAGAAATATGAGTTCAAGATAAAGAAATTCAAACCCAATGTGAAGCCGTTGCTCATCTATGAGTGCCACATTGGCATGGCTCAAGATAGAGAGGGTGTGGGTACCTACGAGGAATTCCGCACCAACATCCTGCCGCGCATCGAGGCCGACGGCTACAATGCTATCCAGATAATGGCGATTCAGGAGCACCCCTACTATGGCTCGTTTGGCTATCACGTGTCGAGCTTCTATGCCGCTTCGAGCCGCTTTGGCACTCCCGAAGAGCTCAAGCACCTCATCGACGATGCCCACAGCCGTGGTATTGCCGTGATTATGGACATTGTTCACTCACACGCCGTGAAGAACGAGGTTGAGGGCCTGGGCCGCTTCGACGGCAGCTACGACCTCTACTTCTATGGCGACGGCAGGCGCGAGCACCCCGCGTGGGACTCGTTGTGCTTTGACTATGGCAAGAACGCCGTGCTCAACTTCCTGCTGAGCAACTGCAAGTTCTGGCTCGAGGAGTATAGGTTTGACGGATTCCGCTTTGATGGCGTGACATCGATGCTCTACTACAACCATGGGCTGGGCCAGGCTTTTGGCAGCTATGACGACTACTACAACGGCAACCAGGACACCAATGCCATCACCTATCTCACTCTTGCCAACAAGCTCATTCACGAGGTTAATCCTCACGCAATCACTATTGCCGAGGAAATGAGCGGTATGCCAGGACTGGCGCGCAAGGTGAAAGACGGTGGCATTGGGTTTGACTACCGCATGGCAATGGGCATCCCCGACTATTGGATTAAGACCATCAAGGAGCAGAAGGACGAGTACTGGAAGCCCACCTCAATATTCTGGGAGCTCACCAACCGCCGCGCCGACGAGAAGACCATCAGCTATGCCGAGAGCCACGACCAGGCACTCGTGGGCGACAAGACCATCATCTTCCGCCTCATCGACAAGGAGATGTACTGGCATATGATGACTGGCGACGACAATGGCGTGGTGAGCCGTGGCATGGCGCTGCACAAGCTCATCAGGCTTGTGACCGTCTCGACCATCAATGGTGGTTATCTCAACTTCATGGGCAACGAGTGGGGACATCCCGAGTGGATCGACTTCCCGCGTGAGGGCAACGGCTGGAGCCACAAGTATGCCCGTCGCCAGTGGGACCTCGTTGACCGCGAGGACCTCAAGTATCAGTTCCTCAACAACTGGGACAACGATGTGATGCACCTCATTGGTGGTGTTCACAACTTCCAGGCGCTGCCCATACGCAAGCTGTGGGACAAGGACGACGACCAGGTGCTCGCCTACATGCGTGGCGACCTCGTGTTTGTGTTCAACTTCAATCCGGTGAAGTCGTTCAGCGACTACGGCTTCCTGGCTCCGGCAGGAGAGTATCACGGAGTGATCGACAGCGATAATGCACGCTATGGCGGCTATGGCAACGTGGATGAGGGAGTCAAGCATCTCACTCAGTCCGACCCACTCTACGACAATGCCGGCCTGGGTTGGTTAAAGCTTTATATTCCAGCTCGTTCGGCATTGATTCTGCGCCTGCAACCGCAGCGTCCAAAAACAACTTGCAAATCGGCCGCTAAAAAGCCTGTCACCAAGAAAAAAGCTAAAAAATGAACATAGTAGTCTATTGCTCGGCTAATGCTGGTCTTCCTGAGGAGATCACGTCAATAGCCACTGCTCTTGGGCAGTGGATAGGTGAAAACCGTCATTCACTCGTCTATGGCGGAGTGAATGCCGGATTGATGCACATTACGGCGCAGGCGGCATGCGAAGCAGGCTGCGAGAGCGTGGTGGGCATTGTGCCCGAATTTTTCCAGCACCGTGCCGACCCATTGTGCACCGAGCTTGTGCTTGCCCGCGACCTCAATGACCGCAAGTCTAAACTCATTGAGCATGGCGACGTGTTTGTGGTGCTGCCAGGCGGCTTGGGTACTATCGACGAGTGGGTCTCCACTCTCTCGCACCTGATGGTGGAAGGCATCGTTGAAGGAGGCAGCGGCCGCCCCATCATTGTGGTGAACCACAACGGGATGTATGACGCCCAGGCGCAACAATTTCGCAACATTGCCCAGTCGCAATTCTCGCGTTCGCCGCTCATAGCCAGTTCGATACTAGTAAACAACTCACAAGAACTAATTAACAAACTAAACGAAATAAACAAGCTATGAAATCAAAAGTTTACACCCTTACTGGAGATAAAGGAACTACATCATTGGTTGGCGGCCAGCGAGTTGCCAAAGACGATATCCGTGTCGAGGCCTACGGCACTGTCGATGAGCTGAATGCCCACATCGGTATGCTGGCTCATGCCATAAAAGGCGAGATGCCCGAGGTGGAGAAGCTGATATTCAAGATTCAAAACAAACTGTTCAACCTGGGAGCCTATCTTGCCACCGAGCAGACTTCGGCCGATGGACCCGTCTATGGACTGAGTGACGACGATGTCAAAGCCGTTGAGGCGATGATTGACGCTCTCGACGAACAGTTGCCGCCTATGCGTGGCTTTATCCTTCCCGGAGGTACCCAAGCCTCGGTGTGCTGCGACATCTGCCGCACCGTCACGCGCCGTGCCGAGCGCCGCGTGGTCACCCTCGCTTCGCAACAACCCCTCAACCCTCTCGCACAGCGCTACCTCAACCGCCTGAGCGATTTCTTCTTCATCCTCGCCCGCCACTGCAACGTGTCGAGCCAGGTCGAGGAGGTGATTTGGGATAAGAGTTGCTAGGAGATATAGGAGCAACTAGGAACTACTAAGAGCTACTATAAACCTTAGCCACTCCTAGTCATCCTAGTCACTCCTAGTCATCCTAGTCACTCCTAGTCACTCCTAGTCATCCTAGTCACTCCTAGTCACTTCAAGTCACTCCTATCCACTCCTAGTCACTCCTAGCCACTCATAGTCACTCCTAGCCACTCATAGTCACTCATAGTCACTCCTAAAATAATAACAATAAAATCTAAAAAAATATGGTAAATTTTCTTGATTCTCCAGGTGATTTTAAGAATCTTATTGCCTATAAAAAAGCGATGTGTGTCTATGATGGAACTAAATATTTCACCCGGCGTTTTTTGAAACCAGGTGACCGAACAATCGGCCAGATGGAGCAGGCTGCTCATTCGGGAAAGCAGAATATAGTTGAAGGGAATGTTGATGGAGCAACTTCAACTTATTCAAACATTCACTTGATAAACATTGCTATTGGGAGCCTGGATGAACTAAAAGAAGATTATATTGATTACTTGAGGTGTAATAATCTCAGGCTTTGGGAACTGGAAGATGATAAATGCTTACGGGCTCGCACCGTGTGTGCTAAGCACAATGATCCAGACTATTACATAAAGGCTTTTGAGGTGCGATCGGCTGAGACTGTAGCAAACATAATGATTGTTGTAATAATGCAATGTATAAAGTTGACTGGCCGATTGTTGGCAAGCAGGAAAGAATCTTTTTTGAAAAATGGAGGGAAAAAAGAGGAAATGTATCGAGAACGAAAGAAGTATCGTGATAACAAAGATTATAATTATAATGCAAGTGAGCCCGAAGTGGAATATGGCAGTGACGATGAATTGCCTTATTAACCACTCCTATTGACATTGCAATCGTTTGCGCGGTTTTTCTTTGGAAAAATCGCGTTTTGTGTGCTTTACACCTATTTATATATATAATTTTGCGTGCTTTTAGGGAAAAAAACATTGACCTTCAAGCTGTCTTGATAACCATTAGGAAACTTTATTATACATAATTTAATACTAAAACAAAATGAGAGAAAAAATCAAACTTTGGGCATGGAGGACCCTGCTGACCCTCACGTGCCTAATTGCAGGCTTTTCGCAAGCCAATGCCATTAAGGTGTATTTAAAGCCTAATAGTAATTGGACGCAAGCCAATGCACGTTTTGCGGTCTATTGCTTCAATAGTACTTCTGACTTATGGGTATCTATGACTTCTACCTCACTTGGTGATGAATCAGGCTACTATGTTTCAGAAGTCGATAATTCTACTTATTCTACAATTATTTTCTGTCGTATGAATCCTGACACGCCAGAAAATAATTGGGACAATAAATGGAATCAAAGTGCTGATATTCAAATGCCCACAACCGATGCGTTATACGAAATGAGTAACAATACTGGTTGGAATTCCTGGACTATAGACCCCACATCTGTTTCGACCATGGCCGACGGCTACTACGTGGTGGGTGAGCCCAATGACGTGTTCCCAAGCGGATGGACCATTGGCGACGATCAGTTGATGACAGTCAACGGCTCCACATGGACGTGGACTAAATCTCCTGTTAACCTTGCGGCCGATGCTACTATCGCCTTCAAGGTGAAGAAGAAAAGTGGCAATACCGAGACTTGGATTCCTGGTGGGGATAACATCACTGTGCGTCCAGAATTTGGTGCAGGCGACTATGCTCTCACTATCACTTACGTTGAGGGAGGAACTCCAACCGCCACTCTCGTTCCGCTCTTTGTGACGGCACCTGTGTTCTCGCCAGCTGCTGGCACCTACGACTCGAATCAGGACGTGACTATCACTGCTGGAGCAGGCACCATATACTACACCACCGACGGCAGCGACCCAGCAACCAGCTCAACTCGCGTGGAATATACCGCTCCCATTCCCATGCATCATGAGGACAACTTCACGTTCAAAGCAGTGGCAGTTGATGGCGATGAGGTGAGCGCAGTGGCCGAGGCCGACTACACCATCAAGTATGTGAACATCTACTTGTTTGGCTCGGTAGGCAAGCAGCACACTTGGCTCTACTCCTACACCAATCCTGAGATGACTACCAGTGATGGTGTCAACTACTATGGCGTGTTTGACATTCTTAATATGCCAACCTACACCGACCGTGAAAATGCAGGTCTCTTCCTGCTCACCACAGGCTTCGGCACCAACTGGGAGACAACTCAGCAATATATGATTGGCACAACCGCCAGCAACAACTTCTGGATTGACGGCGACCACAACCACCTGGACGAGTGGGTTGATGCAGCACCAGTGGGTCAGAGCGACAAGGGCTGGACTATCATTCCACCAAGTGGTCATGGCACCTACGAGTTCTTCTACAACCGTCAAACTAACCAGTTCAAATTGGTTGCCTTCGACGGCCCTACCATCTACGTCTATGACTACACCCGTCCTTACATCTACGTAAAGGATTTCAACAATGTAGAGTTCAACGGCGAGATGCCTGGCAACCCCATTCAGATTCTCGACGAGAGCGTGGGCGGGCATAGCGGTTTGAGCACTGCGGCCGACGGCTCTGGCCTGGGCAATGGCACATTGGGATGGTACAAGTTTGCCGTGCCTTCTCACGACACTCCCATCACCTTCCAATTCTACCACAACAACGACAAGACAGTTGTTCCAAGTGGCCCACTCACCGACGATTCTACTGGTGATGTTTACTACTACTGGGATGGTGAGCAATATGTGAAGCTCAACTCACGTGCAGATGCCGCCAACCTGCGTCGCATCGTGGCACATGTGCGCGTGCAAGGCACCACCGTGCCCAAGTGCAACAGCGTGGAGATGAACGGCCCCAGCTCGTTCTACGGGCAGATGTACTACTGGATGGCTGTGACAAAATACAACGACAGCGAGCACATGGTCATCACCGATGGTACACATCACTATGACCAAACCATCACCAGCGACGTTTATTTAGAGTGGACCAAAGAGCAGGGAGCCGACTATGTCGTTCTTGACAGCGATACCCTTGAGCACCGCCTTGCCAACAAAACCGGTCGCGGCACCGTTATCCACCTGCTTAAGAACAAGAATACTCCAACTAACCAGGGCGACTATGTGCTAGGCATCGACACCGAGATTAGCACCAACGGTACGTTGTACAATTCTACCAACGTGGGAGCAACCTGGTGGGGCAACACTATTACTAGTACTTGGGCTGGCACTGAGTCATGGCACAACGCTCAAAACACCATCAGCAACTATAACTACTCGCGCTTCCTCTATGCCGAGAGTGGAAAATATGACAATCCCGACGTGTACACCATCACTGCCGAGAACGGCACCGAGTGGTACACTTGGTACAGCGACCGCAGCGCTGCAACCATCAAGTTTGGCTATGGCACCCCCAAGGAGAGATATCCCGACTATGTGACTACTATAGATAACCCAGAGAACGTGTATAAGTTCTATGCCAACTATGAGTCGCCACAAACTCAGCAGACAGCCGGCGAGCTGTGGTACGTGTGGACTCCCGATTTCAATGCCGAGCTTAATGAGGTGAGCCAGAATCAGAATAATGGCGAACTCATCGACGTGACCCGCACCTATGAGAGCCGCGCCAAGCAGAAGGCGCTGTGCTCTACCTTCCGCGATGGCAACTATGTTTACTATACCGACATCAAGGGCTGGGGCGACAACAATGTCTATTGCTACGCTTGGCCCGTGCCCGGCATCACTTGGCCTGGCGTGAAGATGGTGAAGGTGGGCTATGACGATGAGGGTCATCCTGTTTATCTTGCCGACTTGTCAAATTATGATGTCACAGCTGCTACTACTGGCGGCATTATCTTCAATAATGGTAAAGAAGACCTCGCTACCGACAAGCGCCAGACTGGCGACCTGCCATTCGAGAACCATGGCTGCTACGATTACCTCGGTCTCATCTACCGCATTGGCGGCAACATCGACGTTATCGAGAACGAGCCCGACGGCGAGAACTCGACACTCGTGCTGCGTGGCGTGTGGTACAGCCGCGTGAAGGGCACTCTCTTTGCCAAGGGCGACAACGACTACAACAACAAGAGCGTGAACAGCCGTGGCTACATCGACTTCGCTAAGACTGTAACCGATGGCCAGAGCAGCACGCCATTGCAGTCGTGGGACTACGACCAGAGCAACTGGGTAGAGATTGAGCCCAGCGAGAGCGTTCCTGCCGAGGTGCTCAAGACTCTTCTTGAGCAAGAATTCACCCTCTATGGCACCAAGCTCAGCAGCGTGAACCCACGCTTCAGGGCTATCTCTATCAGCAACCAGCACAATACACCAGCTTACACACTCAACCACTTCACCCCAGCTCACTTCAACGGCACACCGTTCCTGCAGCGTCGTGGCGACAACGAGTGGTACTTCTTCGTTGAGCCTAAGCCCAACGAACTAGCCGAGATATATTGGTCAATCTACAACAAAGGCGCGTTCTATGCCTTTAAGAATGCGGGCTTCGACGGCACCATCGAAGTGGATTGGAGCTACCACGACCCAGGCTACACCGAGGCTAACATGACCAACAATGTTGGTCTCGACCTTGCCGCTTGTGGCATTGCTCCCGACCTCACCAACTTTAATGGCTTCAGCGGCTGGCTCGCGATTATCAAGTTTAACGAGACTACAGCGGCACAATATGCCCCGGCCTATGGCGACGACGACATTTCTCCATCGGCGAGCAGGACAGCTAAATATACCGTTTACCCCATCAGGCTCAACGATGACATGGCCACCGCCATCGAGACCATCAACGCCGACAAGGCTAGTGGCATGCGCACTCTCAAGGCCACTCGCTACTACAACATGATGGGCGTTGAGTCGAGCACTCCATTCCAGGGCGTGAACATCATCGTCAAGGAATACACCGACGGCTCACGCGAGTCGAGCAAGATGATAATGCGATAGGGATGTAATTATCATAATTCAACAAGGGGTGGGCTCTAAGAACGAGACCCACCCTTTGTTTTTTGAGTGAAATGGGCTGGTTATAGTGGGCGTTGGTTTTAGTCAAACCACTATATTATGAAACGTCTTCACTTGCCTCAATGTCAGGTTTGTCTTTGTCGTAGGCTTGAGCTGCTCGGTGAAGCGTGCCGCTGATGTAGTTGGCGACCTTGGGCGGCCATAGTACTTTCACGCCTGCTCCATAACTCATAATAACTGAATAGAGTTCAAAATTGAGCACTACTTCGATTTGGAAGACGCAGCTGCCGTCCTCTGTGTTCTTGCTGAGTAGCTGTTGAGAAGTGTGCAGTGGTTTTGTCATGATGTATTGGCTCTGTTCGCGGTCGGCCCAGAACTTTATCTTTCGTGGAGTGTTGTTGATGTTCTTGCTCACACCTATCACATCGTCGAAGAAGTGCTCCGGGTCAAATCGCGGGTTGTCGCAATACGGTATCTTGTCTTCCACTTCCACATTCACTATTCGGTCGAGTGCGAAGTTGAAAAGCGCCATGTCGTTGGCGCGTGAGCCAAAGATGAACCAGCGGTTGCGGAACTCCTTGAGGAGATGCGGGAAAATAATATACTCTTGAGGCTCCCGAGAGTTGAACGATTGATACTGGAGGCGAAGAGTGTGGCGGTTGTTGATGTGGTTGTAAAGCGGGCTCAGCAGTTTCAGGCCCTTAAGGTCGGGAACGTTGTCGAAGTGGACAATGGGCTTTTGACCCTTGTGGGTGATTGATAGCTTCTCCTGCAATCGGCTCACGACGTCGCTCATCTCGCTGAACTGGTCAAAGTCCTGAAGCTGCCGCAGCATGTCGACGGCCTCTTGTAGCAACTCGATGTCGCTCTCTGACATGGGCATATTGGTGATGGAATAGTCACGGTCGGCATAGCGGTAATACTTGTGGTCATAGACCTCGATGGGTGCGTTGTAGCCCAGTTTGTCGCTGCGCATCATCTGCAAGTCGCCTTGTACAGTGCGCACCGACACCCCTTTTGTTATTCCCTCCATCTCATAGAGAGCGTCGCAGCAGGCATCGACCAGGTCGTCGAGTGTCCATCGACGATAGGGGTTGCGCAGGCAGTTATCGATAGTCTTGTAGCGAATCAATGCGTTCTTGTTGGCTGGCATGAGTTTTCAGGTGTTATGTAGTAAGTTATAAGTATTAAGTGGTAGGGTAGTGCAAAATTATAAAAAACTGCGCAATTTAGTTGCGTAATGAGGTGAAAAATAAAAAAAATCAAGAAAAAATGCATTTTTTTCGTGATTACGCAATAAGATTGCGCAGCTGGTGTACTATCTTTGCATCGTGAAACATCAGGTGACTAATTATCTCTTGTTTACCTTTTGTGCTTGAAATTGATAAAAAAGAGAAAAAACAGTAAATTGTCTTATATGGTATTTATTATTTATTAATTTTGTTAAGTAATAATTTAGTTTAATAGTTTATTGTATGGCATATCAATTTGAAAAGACTATTGACGGTCTTAAATACAAAATCAACTTAGAACGTCACACTGCTGTGCTTACGGGGCACAAATACGGCATCGGTCCTCATGTAGACATTCCATCTTCCATCACATGCGACAGAAATCGATACTATGTTAATCAAATCGGTAGAGGTGCTTTTAAAGGGTGCCAAGGAGTGACTTCTGTTACCATTCCGGAAACTGTCATTGCAATCAAAGCGGAAGCATTTAAAGACTGCAGCGATTTGATAAGGATTGTAATACCAGATTCTGTACATAGAATTGGATATTCTGCTTTTGCTAATTGCAAGAGACTGATTTGTGTGAGGTGTGAAATCTCTCTTCCAGGATGGCTGAATGAATGGGAAGGTGATATTTTCCTGGGTCCCAATTACGAAGACATATTCGATGGATCCAATACTGACAAATGCACATTATATGTCCCAGAGTACCTAATCAAGAATTATAGTTGTGCTATGGGATTTCGCAAAATCAAGAATATTTTACCAATCAAAATGGACAAGACAATTATCAGCAAGACATAGTGGCAAACGTCGCAATTTGCGTTTTTTTCACTATAACGAACAAAAAAATGAACTTTTTTTGGCTACGCAATAAGGTTGCGTAGTTGGTGTATTACCTTTGCAACGTCAAACATTTAGAAATTCATTATTTGTTGTTTACCTTTTGTGCTTGAAATTGATAAAAAAGAGAAGAAACACTCAAGTTAAAGCATACAAATAATAATATTATATAACAATTTAAAAAACTACAGTTATGAAAGTAATGATGATCAACAACCGTCCAGTTAAGATTTGGACTAACGAGGTCGAGGACCTCGCTATGGAGCAGATTGCTAATTTAGCATCACTTCCTTTCCTTTTCCATCACCTTGCCATCATGCCCGACGTTCACGCTGGAATGGGTATGCCCATTGGAGGTGTGCTGGCAACTGTTGATGCAGTGATTCCAAACGCCGTGGGTGTAGATATCGGTTGTGGAATGTGTGCTGTTAAGACATCATGGCAAGTATCGAACATTGACCAGAATGTTCTGCGTAAGACTATAATGAAAGAAATCCGTGAGGCTATCCCAGTAGGATTTGCTCACCACGCCGTGGCTCAGGACGAGCACTTCATGCCTACAGGTTATGATATCAGCTCGTTGAAGATCGTGAGCGAGGAGTATAAGTCGGCAAAGACACAGATTGGTACCCTGGGTGGTGGTAACCACTTCATTGAGCTGCAACGTGACGAGGATGGTTATCTGTGGGTTATGATTCACTCGGGTAGCCGAAACCTCGGTAAGAAGGTCTGCGATTACTACGACAAAATCGCTATCTCACTTAACGAGTTGTGGCATTCGGAAGTTAAATCCAGCCTTCGATTAGCATTCCTGCCTAAGGGCACTCCAGAGTATGACGCCTACTGGGCCGAGATGAACTACTGTGTAGACTTCGCCTTGTGTAACCGTCGACTCATGATGGAGCGCATCAAGGATGCCCTCGCTAATGCCTTGCCAGGAATCGAGTTTGAGCCCATGATCAATATTGCTCATAACTATGCCGCTATCGAGCATCACTTCGGTCACGATGTGATAGTGCACCGCAAGGGTGCTACCTTAGCTCGCGAGGGCGTTACAGGTATCATTCCAGGTTCGCAGGGCACTGCTTCCTACATCGTCGAGGGTCTTGGTAACCCAGAGTCGTTCTGTAGCTGTTCGCATGGTTCAGGTCGATTGATGAGCCGAACAAAGGCCGTTCAGACCTTATCGCTTGAGGACGAGATTAAACGACTTGACGAGCAGGGTATTGTCCACGCCATCCGTACCGAGAAGGACCTTGAGGAGGCAGCAGGTGCCTACAAGGACATCGAGACAGTAATCAACAACGAGCTCGACCTTGTTAAAATCAAGACACGCCTCCACCCTGTGGCCGTGGTAAAGGGATAAACTATTCATTTAAGTTTCTAAACGGGTGTGTCAAAATAGAGGAATCACAATTTTGACACACCCGCACTTTTTGTCATTTAAAACGGCAGGTCATATCCCACCTCTGCCGGCTCACCCGCCAAACCTGGCACTTCGAACTGGCTCGCCATGCTAATGTCTTTAATCTTTCTGCAATAGTCGGCACTGATGGCAGGATCGTCAAGCTCAGCGCGACGCCGCCGGCTAATCTCCACAAAGTCGCGCTCGCGTTCTACACCCAGGAAACGCCTGCCAGTGAGCGAGGCGGCAATGCCGGTGGTAGAGGAGCCGGCAAAGGGGTCGAGAATCCAGCCACCCTCAGCAGTAGAGGCAAGGATGATGCGCGACAGCAGCGACAGAGGCTTCTGTGTGGGGTGCTTGCCACACGACTTCTCCCAGCGAGCTATCGCAGGCAACCGCCACACGTCGGTCATCTGCTTGCCGTCGTTGAGGTGCCTCATCAGCTCGTAGTTGAACTTGTGAGGAACATTTGCACACTTGCGAGCCCAGATGACAAACTCGGTGGAATAGGTGAAATAGCGGCATGAGATGTTGGGAGGAGGATTGGTCTTTGCCCATGTCACCACGTTCAGAATCTTGAAACCTAATGATGTGAGGCTGTTCGCCACCGAGAAGATGTTATGATAAGTGCCGCTCACCCATATTGTGCCGCTGTCCTTGAGCTTCTCGCGGCACAGTTCCAGCCAGCGCAGATTGAACGCATTAATCTCCTCGGGAGAACGCCCGCGATCCCACTCACCCTTGTTCACGCTCACCACCTTGCCAGCCTGATAGCTGATGCCGCCGTTTGACAAGAAATAAGGAGGGTCGGCAAAAATCATGTCAAACTTGAAACTGAACGCCCCGAGCAGCTCCAAGCAATCGCCATGAAGCAAAGTAAAATCACGATTGCTGCTGCGGTAGTATGGAACAATAGCACTCATTATTCTTTAATGCTTTCAAGGAAATCTTTAAGGGTCAACAAATTATATACACTGGGAATAGTGTAATATGCTTCTTGAAGTTTGTTTCTTGCGCTATTCCACCCTTTACCATCTGTTATCCAAACGAATTCAAATCCTGGCACTGAGTTTACTTTTGGTCCAAGTTCAGTAAAAGAACGAGCAGTTTCATTCAATTTGCTTCCACCTCCACTATAGAAATTTACTTCCAGTAAATAAGTTTTAGCTTTTGTGGTTATCACAAAATCAAAACGCTTCTTGTCAGTACCAAGAGCTTCCGTTATTTCTGGCCATTTGCTTGATTCCACTTCTTTTCGATACTGTACTCCAGATTTCTTGATTATCATTTCTACTGTATCTTCCATAGCATCTCCACTACGGTTTTTGCGAGCGTTAGAATCTAATCCAACCTCGACGCCAAAAACGTAATCAACAAGATTTTTTATGTTCTTGTCTTGGAATACATGAGCTAAACCAGTGCCTTCAATATACTCAATAACTCCTTCTAATGTTTCAAGATAGCTTTCAAGTAAGACAAATTCAGCTTTATCATTTATGACCTTTTTCTTGTCTCTCTTTCGACAGGCTATTAAAATTAGCAAAACGTCAAAGACTTTTTTGTCGTTATACCATAATTCAGTGATTGCTGCGCGCAAATCGCTTTTGCCAACCAAATAATTAAGAGTATTCAGCTTAATCTCAATGTTTGCTACATTTTTTCTGATTTTCTCAAAATCAGTCCAAAAGCTCAGAGTCGCATTCGTTTCCGACAATTGCGACATAAATATATTAAATTCTGCTTCGGTGTGTGCTCCCATTTTTAAATCGTTATTTTTGTAGTATAGTTTCTTATAAGAAGTTCTGTGAGTTTTCCTCTTTTGTTGGGATTAGCATTTACAGCTCTCGTAGCATAAACACGTTGAATATCATTTCCCTCATAAAGAGTTTCAAAAAATGTGTCTTCGGGATTCTTTGACGAACAGTCAGCATTGCTTAGCATCCACAATACATTATCTTTTAATGATAACTTGCGGCAGAAATCAGCAAGTTCGCGTTGGCTATCATCATTGAAATCTTCTTTTACAAAAGAGTTAAAACTTGAAGTCGTGCTTAATGGTCTATATGGTGGGTCAAAATAGAAGAAGTTAAGACTCTTATCATCAAGATGCTCAAAAGTGTTGGTGAAATTTCCATTAAGAATAACAATCTCCTTTTTGTTTAGCAGCTCACTGTCAGCATATAGCACTTCCTTGTTGCAAATTGCCGGGTTGGCATATCGCCCAAATGGGACATTAAACTTGCCTTTTGAGTTTTCTCGATATAGCCCATTAAAGCAAGTGCGGTTCAGAAAAATCAATAGCGAAGTGGTTTCGAGCAAATCAAGATTTGAGTTATTAAATCTATCACGTTGCAGTAAATAGTATTCTTTGCGTGACTCTTCCGATTTAAGTGACATATAATCATTTTGAAGATTGGAAAGTATCAGCACAAGGCCTTCAACATCATCTTTTATGATTCTGTAAGCGTCAATTAGTCTCTTGTTTATATCATTGATGACAACCTTTCTTATGTTTGGGAACTTTTGCATCATGTAAAAATACATAGCTCCGCCACCCACAAATGGCTCAATGTAGGTGAAATTTTCTTTGTATAGCTCTTTTGGTAGCATGGCGTCAAGCTGAGATAAAAGTTGTCTTTTTCCGCCAACCCATTTTAAAAAAGGCTTTGCGTTATAGTTGATTTGAGTCATTGTATTCAATAAAGGTTCTGTCATTATTTAAAAACAAAAGTACTTTTTTAAAACGATAAAAACGGCAATAGATCACTATTTAAGATTTTAGATCAAAAAAGATCAATTCTATAAAAGTTTTTAATGGAATTGATCTAATTATTTTTAATATAAGGAATATGGATCTAATATAATAAAAATTTTTCTTCTTTATGTCGAAGAATCTATATTTTTGCCCCCAAAAAATATGAATAAAACTTGGATTACAAAAGAAGAGATGGTAAAGAACTTGAAGCGAGACCCTGATAACGTACATGAGTACAGCCACCATCTTGGTGGAGTATTGTATTCTACCCATTGGTATGTTTATGATTCTAAAATGAGGCTTTTTGGTCATTCCGATAACTTAAATGATTATGATTGGTATACAGAAGAAGAAATGCTTGAGTTTTATAATTGGGGGCTTTGGCGTCGTGACGCATAAAAGAACTTGTTGGCGGAATTAATAGATATATGAGGGCGTGTCAAAATAGAGGAGTCAAAATTTTGTTTACCTTTCGGTGGGTCATTTGATATGGAATTGTAGCGCAGTTTTTGAGGTCTCATGGCGGTCAAAATCAAGAAAAAACGCACTTTTTTTCAAAAAAAATGATTTTTTTCTTGCTACGCAAAAACACTGCGGAGTGACATGCTTACTTTGCATCGTGAAACTTAAACAAGAGAACATTGACATGTTTATTTACCTCATTATACGACTGTGGTGAAACTGGTAAACACGCTGGGTCGAGAGCCCGGTGGACACACATCGTCCTTAAGGGTTCAAATCCCTTCGGTCGTACCAAGTGATACATGCTTTTGACATCTAAACGGTTCATTAGCTCAATGGATTAGAGCAAGGCGCTTCTAACGCCTGGGTTGGGAGTTCGAGTCTCTCATGAATCGCAACATCTGGAGGTTTGGCAGAAAGAGTTAATGCACCGGTCTTGAAAACCGGCGGACCGCAAGGTCTTAGGGGTTCGAGTCCCTTAGCCTCCGCACAACAACACACATGGAGTTTGTAGCTCAGCTTGGTAGAGCGCCAGACTGTGAATCTGGTAGTCATGGGTTCAAATCCCATCATTCTCCCAATAGATTATAGATTATACCGAAGTATTCCCTCGCTCTCATAAGGCGTTGAAAGGATAAGTGGTTGCATGTGAGTTCAAATCTCACCTTCGGTACACAGTGAAATGCTGAGTTGGCCGAGTGTTTTTTTAGGTGGCGGCTTGCAACACCGTCCAGATTGGTTCGATTCCAATACTCAACTCAAATATAAATCAGTGAAAAAATACATGGCGATATGCTCTGGAGGTGGCAACCAGGGGCGGTGTTACATACCGCCGACGTGGGTTCGACTCCCACTATCGCAACAAAAAAATAAAGAGATTTTGATTACCTTATGATAGGGTGATTGATATAGAATAGACGATGAGTTCAAAGAGAAAAAAACAAATAAAACACATTTTTTGAAAGATTTTTCTCATTACGCAAAAACATTGCGGAGCGCAGTATTTACTTTGCAGCGTGAAACTTATCAAAGTCGAGTTCATTGACATGATGACACAATAAATACCTCTGTAGCTCAGTGGGTCAGAGCGTCTGTTTTACAAACAGAGGGTCGTTGGTTCGAAACCAGCCGGAGGTACTGTTTTTAAGTGTTAAGTAATAAGTGCAAAATAGATAGTCTTGTAGCGCAAAGGTTAGCGCACCGCCCTGTCACGGCGTGGGTTGCGGGTTCGAATCCCGTCAGGACTGCAACACAATACATAATGACTTCGTAGCCCAGTAGGTAGAGCAGCTGACTCTTAATCAGCGGGTCGGGGGTTCGAATCCCTCCGGGGTCACTAAATAATATGGTAATGGCCTAATTACTATACTAAAGATGGAAATAGCAACCTATGAGGAGTAGGGACTGCCTGCTAAGCAGATCGTTCACAACCGTGAATAGGGGTCGGGACCCTGCATTTCCGCTAAAATGGCTCGTTAGTTTAACGGAAAGAATTTGGCACTACGAACGCCAGGGTGGGAGTTCGATTCTCTCACGAGCTACTAAGGAACAAGCAAGGAGCTTTGGCCGACATGGCGTATTGCGCCAAGCGTCAGCCCTTATGCCAACTTATGTTCTTATGTCTAAAAGCTGGACTGAAAATCCAGGGTTCCCCCACTTCAACAATGAAATACTCTTGTGGCGTAATGGTTAGCGCGTCGGGTTCTGACCCCGAAGATTGTGGGTTCAAGTCCTACCGAGAGTACCCCGATGCTTCAATAGCTCAACAGGCAGAGCGACTCCCTTGTAAGGAGATGGTTGTGGGTTCGATTCCTGCTTGAAGCTCAAACACATTCTCTTGTGGCGCAAGAGGTTAGCGCATCTGCCTGATAAGCAGAAGGCTGTAGGTTCAAACCCTACCAAGAGAACACACACATGGTGCTATCGTATAACAGGTTGAGTATACCAGTCCCTCAAACTGGAGATATGGGTTCGAGTCCCATTTGCACTACAAAATATGCGTCTATTGGAGGCTAAGAAAATGTGTCAGCGAGTTGGAAGTCACATGATTAGATGTCACGTGGTTGCCCAATAGACGTTAGGTATGGGCTTATAGTTCAGTTGGCAGAACATCTGCTTTGCAAGCAGAGGGTCATGAGTTCGAGTCTCATTAGGTCCACAAGAGAATAAAATAGGGTAGTGGCCTAAATGGTTAAGGTGCTACATTTGGGATGTAGTGAGTGTCAGTTCGAGTCTGGCCTACCCTACAAAGATAGAGGTGCCGTAGAATGGGCATACTTCGATGGTTGAAATTTTCTTTTTTACAGAAAACATGCTGGTTCGAGTCCAGCCGCCCTTTCGCTTTTCGCCCTCTTTTTAATAATGAATATATGTCTCGTCGTAATAACAATAGTGAGTAGAGACTGTATTTTGCCCTGAAGTGTTCAGGCAGCACACCACACTTTGACTGTGGGGGACCAAGTTCAAGTCTTGGCAGGGCAGCAAGTGGCTTTGTTTGGTTCTATAAACCATTTTGCTCGGGAATAAAATGATATTTAAAAAAAAAAAACAGATTACCTTTAGCCAATGTAGTTTATATAGAATAAAACGAGAGTTCATTGAATTGATAAAAGAAAATGCACAAGAGGTGCCGTAGATGGGAATTTCTTCGACTGTTAATCGAGAGGTCGCGGGTTCGAATCCCGCCTTTCGCGCAAAGAAAAGATAGAATTGCGAAAGTAGCTCAGCTGGATAGAGCGCTAAAAAAAGTCCTGTCGCTTATTGCCCTCTTTTATATATCACGCCTTTGAAGCTCAACAGGTAGAGCGTCTGACTGTTAATCAGCGGGTTGCTGGTTCGAATCCAGCCTGAGGCGCACTCTTTTTTTTTGACTCTGTGGCTTAGCAGGTAGAGCAACTGGCTTTTAACCAGTGGGTCCTGGGTTCGAGTCCCAGCGGGGTCACACAAAAACAAATACCGTCAAGCGCAAGACGGTCACAGAGCAAGATGCCGTTTGGTAACAGCTACTTCGTTTATTGTGAATCCATCTGTTGCCTCTTTGTAGCTCTTGCTTATAAGAAACTGCCCTTTATGGTTGCCGTAGACTGGAGATACTTCGAATTTTTGGTTTATTTTTCATCTCTCCCGTCGCTTGTCGCACCAGAAAGGCGGTTTTATTTTTTTGTGCTTACCCTAAAAATGCTTATCTTTGCACTTGTAATGGAAACCAAGAGAAAAGGCTATATCGAGAGCCTCATCGAGCAGGGAGAGCACGAGCATCAAGATTTCAAGTATCAAATCACCGATGCACGCAAGATAGCACGCTCAATCAGTGCTTTTGCCAACAATAGCGGTGGTCACCTGCTCGTTGGAGTCAAGGACAACGGCAACATTGCCGGAGTGAGCAGCGATGAGGAAATATATATGATTGACCAGGCGGCACAGATGTATTGCCAGCCTGAACAGCAGGTGAAGTTTGAGATTTTCAGGGTAAATGGAAAGAATGTGCTGAAAGTTGATATCGATGAAGCTATAGAGAAACCTGTGAAAGCCCCCGATGACAACGGCCATTGGCGCACCTACTACCGCGTTGCCGACGAGAATGTCCTCGCCAGCAGCACTCATGTGAAGGTGATGAAGCTCAACAGTGCTCCCACGCCTCAAGATGTGGTCATAAACCTCACCGAGAAAGAAGAACTCCTGCTTGACTATCTGCAAAATCATGGCGGCATCACCTTGAGTGGATATGAGCGACTGGCTCACATCTCGTTTTTCACAGCTCAGCGCACGGTGGTGAAACTCTGCGAGATGGGGATTGTGGAAATCCAGTACCATAACGGGCAGTGCTTGATAACGCTGGCCAGCTGACAAGCAGGTCAAATGTAATTGTCGTAAAATATAAAAATGCAACAATGGGAGAGGGTTCCCAATGTTGCATTTTTTTTGTTTATACAGGTTTTTGCCCCTGATTACTTCTTGAGAGTGATGGGCTGGCGTGAGCGCTCACTGATGTCGCCGTTGCGATAAGCCTCGAGCAGACGCTTGAGGTCGTTGATCTGATCCTCGAGCTCCTCACCTATGTCGGTGTCTTTCACCATCATGCGGTGGTTGGTGAGCTCTACCATCTCATAGGTTGACTTGATGTCCTGTCCTTCCTCAACAGCCTTGGTGATAGAAGTGAATGGCTCATGCTGCACGAGCTGGAAGCCACGGCTGTGGTAAACAAGAGTGTAGCCGGCAATGCCGGTTTCGGGCTGATAGGCCTTGGAGAATCCACCGTCAATCACCATGAGTTTGCCACCAGCCTTCACGGGATTTTCGCCCTTGATGGTCTTGACGGGAACATGGCCGTTGATGATGTGGCGGAACTGTCCTTTCACCTCAAACTCGTCGAGAATAGAGTCGACCACATCGCCATTGTCGCGCAGGTTGTAGTAGTGTCCCTTGACCTCCTTGTGTGTGGCCTTGTCAACGATAAAGTAGCGTTCAAAGGTCGCCATCTTGTCCTTGTCGAAGGCGGGAGAGTCTTTACCGCACCACAGGTACCAGACATAGTCGTTGGCAAACTCATAGTCGTCCTGGTTGTCGCATCCAAAGTAGGCGTCGCGAATCAATGCACCCACCTTCTTGAGCAACTCTCT
The DNA here is from genome assembly GCA_947167995.1 of uncultured Prevotellaceae bacterium. Classification (GTDB taxonomy): domain Bacteria; phylum Bacteroidota; class Bacteroidia; order Bacteroidales; family Muribaculaceae; genus Sodaliphilus. Next base: position 6,868 of record CAMVKS010000032.1, on the reverse strand, counting down.
TCCATGATACTTCTCGCCCTGGATTGTGACATCCTTGAGTGTGCCATCCTCGTTCAATGGAATTGAGGCATGATAGAGCAAGTTGCCGTTGACAACCTTGTAGACACATCCGTAGCGGAACAGGCATCGCATGTGAGTGCGCAGCCTTCCACTGCCTGTGAACGAGTTGTGCAGCTTCTCCACAATCTCTTCCTCCTCGGGAGTGAGACGGTAAGGATCTTTGGGGTCGACAGTCGGGAAATTGGTGTCGGTCATTTCATAGTCCACACCGTCGATGGTGATTACCTTGCGCTCGTGGTCAATCTTGTCGAGCAGCAGGCGGTCTTCCATCTCAAACTCGGGACGGCGGTTGATGATTTGTGCCTCGAGCTTGAACTGGATGATGCTGATGGCCTTGTGCATCTTGGCGATGAGCGGAGCGAGTTTGTTTTCTTTGGCTTCGCCTTTGGGGATGAACTTTTCGCAGGGGTCGTCGCCATAGGTGTCCATGGCAAACGTGGCGAGGGGCAGCATGTTGATGCCGTAGCCGTCCTCGAGCACTGCTTGGTTGCCATATCGCATTGCGATGCGAATCACGTTGGCGATGCAGCTGTCGTTACCACTTGCGGCACCCATCCACAAGATGTCGTGATTGCCCCACTGAATGTCAAAGTTGTGGAAAGTGCAGAGCACGTCCATAATCTTGTCGGGGCTGGGACCACGGTCAAACACATCGCCCAAGATGTGCAGCTTGTCGATGGTGAGCTGCTGGATGAGGTAGCAGATGGTGATGATGAAATTGTCGGCACGTCCGGTTGTGATAATGGTGTGTACGACCACATCTACATAGGCTTGCTTGTTGCGGTCGGTGGCATTCTCGTGCAATAGCTCCTGGATAATATAGGAGAAACTGGTTGGAAGCGCTTTGTTGACCTTGGAACGGGTGTACTTCGACGAAACATCGCGACACACGCGCACGAGCCTGTTGATGGTGATGAAATACCAGTCATCGAGGTCGCTGCGCTCGGCCATGCTGTTTTTCACCAGCTCGAGCTTGCGCTCGGGGTAATAGATGAGCGTGCACAGCTCCTTCTTGTCGCGGTTGCTCAAGGTGTCGTTGAAAATCTCTCCAACCTTTCTTTTGATAGTTCCCGAGGCATTGCGCAACACATGCTGGAACGCTTTGAACTCTCCATGAAGGTCGGCAAGAAAATGCTCGGTGCCTTTGGGCAGGTTAAGAATAGCCGAGAGGTTGATAATCTCGGTGCTTGCAGTCGCTACATCGGGGAAATTGTGCGACAGCAGCTTCAAGAATTTCAGGTCGGCTTCTTTCTTTTCTTTTTTTGTCATTGCCATAAGAAAAAGTTTATAATTAAAGGTAATTAGTTATTTTGATAATTAGAAGTAAACAAATGATTGTGGTCGAGCGGTCTCATAGGCTCTCGATGCTGTTTCGATACACTTGTGGCGTCATTGCCGTGTAGGTTTTGAAATAGCGGTTGAACGTTGTGGGAGAAGAGAATCCCAGTATTTGCGATATCTCATGGACAGGGAAATCGGTGTTCATGAGCAAATCCTTGGCATCCATGATGATGAGGTTCATGATAATCTGCTGCGCAGTCATGCCCGTGGCTTTGCTTATCACGTTGCAGAAGTGCGATAGGGTGAGCGAAGCCTCGTGGGCATAGAAGGAAATCTTGTGTTCGTTGCGATAGTTCTCGAGCGCCAGTTGCATGAACTCGCTCACAATGGCTTGGTCACGTGATGAATTTTTGAAAGAAATGCCCTTGACCATGCCTGCATTGATGGCATTGGCGAGCATTTCGATAGCCACCACCAGAGCCGACTGAGCAATGCTGTGTGTCATGAAAGAATTGTCAAAAAACGATAGTTTTGACATTATATTAAAACTCTCGCGGTAGAAAGCCGCCATGCTGTCGTCGAGCGAGAACACTGGTTGCTTGAAAACATGCTGGATGATGGGAGAGATCGTTTTCCAGAAGTTTATCTTCTTGAGAAAAGACGAAGAATAGCCCTCGAAGCTGATTAAAGTGTCTTCGCTTACTTCCTTGAACTGGATGAAACTACCTGGTACAAGCACCACAAAGTCCTTTTCCTTGATGTGGTATTCTCCAAGGTTTATCGAGGCCTTGATGTGCCCTCTCACCACGTAGATCAACAAGCAAGCACTAATCTTGCATGGGAACATGCTGTAATAGCCCATCAGGTCGGAGCCAATGCGCTCGTGAATAACGATATTGTCGGAGACATCGAGAGGGGTGTCACGCCTTTCTTTTCTAATTGAATCAATCATGGGCATTACAGCTTGAATATTTTTCTACAAATGTAGGACTTTTTGGGTTAATGACAAACAAAAACGAAAAATTTGTTCATTTTACTTGGAGATTTTATTTGATAACGCCCAGCGAAAACCCAAAAAGTCTCATTTGTCAAGAAATGGTGTCGAAAAATGTGATTACCTTTTGAGTAAAACATTTATACAGAATAAAACGACAATATTAACAATTTAAATTATCACAAATCATGAAACGAAATTTAATTATCGTGTGCCTTATGGCATTGATAGCCATCACTGGCAATGCAAAAACCACAGTGATAAGCGGTGTTATCAACACCATCCACACCGACGACTTCATGTCGCTCTTTGTAGAAAACAAAACCCATGATCGCCCTGCGGTGATTGATGTTAGCGCCGAGTGGTGCGGCTGGTGCAAGCGGATGCATCCACACTTGGAGACCCTCGCTAAGAAATATTCGGGCCAGATTGACTTTTTCCAGCTCAATTATGAGACCGATTTGGATTTGATTCACGAGCTTGGTGTCACATCCTATCCCACACTCATCTATATCAAAACCGATGGCAGCATGGTGGTCGACAGTGACGGCTATCGCACAGCCGAGGTGCTCGATGCAACATTTCAAGAAGTCTTCTTTAATAGATAATATCTGTCATGTGAGAAATGTATAGTAAAACGAGTTGTCATAAAATAGAACAACAGTCCTGAATTATTTTTGCACATGTCTACTGGCTGACTTTCTGCTTTTGGTGGAGAGTCAGCCGTCTTTTTTGTCATGCGGAGCCGATGTTCTCCCCGATTGGATGCCCTTAAAAGGTTAGAATTAACATGTAGTAGAAAAAAATTTTTCTTCTTTTAAACAATTTTTATCTAAAAAATAATCGTTGTAACGGTAAATGTCTTTAACTTTGCAGTTTGAATTTAAAGAACATCACAAAAAGTAGTATTTAATGGATAAATTAAGCTATGCACTGGGTTTGAGTATGGCCCAGAATTTCAAGGGTTCAGGCATCAAGAGCATCAATGCCGACGACTTTGCCGATGCCCTTCGTGCAGTGTATGAAGACCAAGAGAAAAAAATGAGCTATGACGAGGCCAAGCAGGTGGTACAAGAGTTCTTTACCGAGCTTGAGGCCAACGCTGGAGCCATGAACGAAGAACTTGGAAAAAAATTCCTTGAGCAGAATGCCCAGCAAGAGGGCGTGAAGGTGACCGAGAGCGGTTTGCAATATTTGGTTCTCAAGGAGGGCAACGGCGTGAAGCCCGGTCCCGAAGATGCAGTGACGGTTCACTACACAGGTCGCCTGATAGACGGCACAGTATTTGACAGCTCGGTAGAGCGCGGCGAGCCCGCCACATTTGCCGTTGGTCAAGTGATACCAGGCTGGGTTGAGGGTCTCCAGCTCATGAGCGAGGGTGCGGCATGGCGTCTGTTTATCCCATCCAACTTGGCCTATGGTTCTCATGGTACCGGACCAATCCAGCCCAACTCTACACTCATCTTTGACGTGCAGTTGATAAAAGTCAACAAGAAAGATTAAATACACAAATTATATTTTTTTAAAAAAAACAAACACGAAATTATGAAAAAGTTATTTTCACTGCTTATGGTAGCCCTCTTGGTGGGCACTATGGCAAGCTGCAGTGGCGGCACAAGCAAAAAAGGGAAAGCTACTACCGAGGACTCTATCGCTGCCGAGTTTGGTAAGCTTTTAGGTCTCAACATGAAGCAAATGTTCAACGACCCCAACAATCCCGAGAAGATTGACCAGGCCGAATTGCTCAGAGGTATTGAGACAGTTCTCAAGCTGGACACCACAGCTAAGGGTAAGAGCTTCAGATATGGTTTGATGATTGCTCTCCAGCAAATCTATCCTGGTATCGAGCAAATGGAAGCTCAGGGCTTCAAGTTCGACCGCAAAGCCTTCTTGGCCGAGTTCAAGAAGAACCTCAGCAGCAAGGACAGCGTCAGCATGGAGAAACTTCAAACTATGCAGACCAACTTCCAAGGCATGATGATGCGTGCCATGAAGAAGAAAGGCGCCGAGAACGACAAGGCTGGTAAGAAGTACATCCAGGAGCAGGTTAAGAAAGGCTTCAAGACCACTCAATCGGGAATCGCCTACAAGATTATCAAACCAGGTTCTGGCGAGAACTTCAATGATTCAGCAACAGTCGACGTGGTTTACGTTGGTAAGCATGTCAACGGCAAGGAGTTTGACAACAGCAAGGGCAACCCCGTTCCCTTCAACTTGAAGATGACAGTTCCCGGTTTCCGTGAGATCATCACTATGATGAAGCCCGGTGCCGAGATTATCGCCATCATTCCTGGCAGCCTGGCCTATGGCGAGCAAGGAAATCCTCAGGGTGGTATCGGTCCTAACGAGACTCTCGAGTTCCACATCACCACCAAGGGTATCCACCAGGAGCAAGCCGGTGCAAAGCCCGGTATGCCAGGCGCACCAGCCGGCAAGCCCGCTGCAAAGCCCGCAGCTGCAAAACCAGCTCCCAAGAAATAAATAGAAATGCAATAAAGACAAGAAATCTTCCTCTCCGCCCCAAGACTTTGCGGTGGGGAGGATTTCTTGATTAAAGAGATTCTATAAAGAGAATGAGAAGAGGGTGGGGGTGCGGTTTCCACTCTTTTACTCGATTTCAATTCAAATTATTAACACTAAAACTTAACAAATAACATGAAAAAGTTGTTGTTAATGGCAGTCCTGGTTGCAGCGGCATGTTGTCCACTCATGGTCAACGCTCAAGACGACATTGCTGCAATCGTGGCAAGGAAAACTGAGATGACCGATTCCATGAGTCTGCTTTATGGCAAAATGTGTGGCATGAAGGCTGCGATGGACTACCCCAAGAATAAGCAACGCCAAGATGTGCTTAAAGGATTGACCGAAGGATTGCAGGTGGAGTCGAAAGACGAACACTTCAAGGAAGGCAATTCGGTGGCAAGTGGATTCTTCAAAGTCGCTGAGGACATGAAGAACAGGTTAGGAATAGATATGAGCCGTAAGCTGTATTATGAGTCATTCATGAGTAGCTTCTCCGACACTGCTGTCGTGGATCTTAACAACGTGTTGGGAGCAATCAACACAGAGGCGAGACAACTCATTGAAGAACTCACCGCCTTGCACAACGATAGCACAGTCAATAAAGCCAAGTCTAAGATCATCGCCAGCAAGACCGATTCATTGAGCCGCAACATGGGCCGTTTCTACGGTGTCCAGGTTAGATCCATGTGCAAAAACCGTAATTTCACCGCCGACCAGGAGCGTGAACTCATGGAAGGTTTCAATTACGGTATTAATATGAAAGAGAAAAACCAATCTATTCTCAGCGGCCGAATGGTAGCCGATGAATTCATCTATACACGTGAGAGCATCAAGCGTCACATCGATGTGGAACTTAACAAAGATGTGTTCTTCAGTGCCTTCTGCTTGGCTCTCAACGATGAAGCTGTTCCCACACAAGAGCAGTGCGGTGCTGCCGAGGCGCAGTTCTCGGCCTATGCCGGTGTTGTGGAGGCCTATGCGCGAGAAAACAGCCCCGAGGCCCTCACTCATCGCAACATGGGCAAGGTTTATGTCAATAGCCTGTTGGAGAAAGACCCAGAGTATATACAGGCTCCTTCGGGACTCGTCTACAAGGTGCTGACCCCAGGCGAGGGTGCCAATTTCTCCGAGAATGACAAAATCAGGGTGATGTACAAGGGCACCCATGTCGACGGCACCACCTTCGACCAGAGTGAGTCGCCCGTCACCTTCTCTCCCAACCAGGTTGTGCCCGGTTTCCGTGAGGCTTTGTTGCTCATGCGTCCAGGCGCCAAGATGATTGCTGTGATTCCCTATAACCTTGGTTATGGCGAACGCGGAGCCGGTAATGTAATCAAGCCTTATGAGACCTTGATCTTCGAGATTGAGACTTTGGGTCTTGAAGAAGCAGTTCCAGCTCCTGTTCAGCAATGAGAAAGTGGCTCTGATTGATAAAATTGCAGAGGGGATGTGCTTTACTTTAGAGAGAGGCACATCCGCTCTGTTTTTATAAAAATGATTTCAGGAGGATGGGTATTACACCTTAATTATAATATATATAGTAACGGGAAGAAGTGGCTGATGGCCGATTTTTTAGGCCATTGCGGCGTAATAATTTGATGGACAGCATTGTAGCGGTGGCTGGTGGACTTGAAATGGCGACCTGGATTGATTTTTTTTGAAAAAAAAGTTTGGAAAGTTTTGCCAGTTAAAAAATAATGTCTAACTTTGCAACCGCTTTGAAGCCCCCGAGTGGGGTTTTTGAGTCAAAAACGCCTCTTTAGCTCAGTTGGCCAGAGCACGTGATTTGTAATCTCGGGGTCGTTGGTTCGAATCCGACAAGAGGCTCAAAAAAAGACATTGAGATCTTATTTTTCATGTCATGCCAGTTGGGAAGATCGCATAGTGGCAATTGCGGCGGACTGTAAATCCGCTCCTTCGGGTTCGGTGGTTCGAGTCCACCTCTTCCCACCAAGTTGCGGAAGTAGCTCAGTTGATAGAGCATCAGCCTTCCAAGCTGAGGGCCGCGGG
>CAMVKS010000031.1 GCA_947167995.1 uncultured Prevotellaceae bacterium | reverse complement strand
ACTCGCTGTAATGCAAGATTTGTATTTTGAGTAGAATTAGATGTAATATTCCTAAATTGCATTTTACCATTGTAATGGCGAATGCGATAACCAGTAGTGGCTTCATAGGTTAACATAGCATACCAGTCAAAACCATTAGTGCCTCCAGTAGTGCTGTTGTTAATGCCTAATGAAGTATTGACATATCCATTATTGCTTGGTATATTGGACGTTCGAGTCAACCTTTTTGTGGCAAAACTTGTAGGAGAGCTTTCATCGGCTGACTCTGTTCTGAGGTAGGCACCACCAGCAATGATACGATATGGGTAGTTTGATGAACCACCAGTAGAGAATCTCAGGAACATGACATCGCCTGTAGCTCTTGCCAAAAAACCATTATTAAAGAGATCGACTTTAGTTGACTCGAAATTTCCCGAGGTTGACTCGTTTTCTTGATTGCTGCTCAAAGCATCTCCTTGTGTATCGCCCGATTGTCTTCTATGCACAAGCATATATGTCTTATCGCCAGTAACAATTTGATCGCTTTTGGTAACAAGTTCATACATGTCGCCATCCTCTTTGTCTATCGTAATCTCAATATAGGCAAAGCGAACTGGATGGCCTTGGCACTTGATAGTAAGCTGTTGGCCAATAGGCAAGCCATCGGGGTAGGTGGGAGAACTTTCCCATTTAGCCATATACGTGCTGTTGTTATATGGCGTAGTAAGTGTGCCGGCAACCACATTGCCCACTGATGTATTCGGGGCAATGTACATTGTAGTTGGGCCCCAATAGAACGAGTTGTTGTCGCCCTCTACCGCGTTGTCCAAGCAGCGGAAAACAATTTTTTTAATTTTAAAATTGAAAGATCTAAAATTAATTTGGTCATAGTGCCTCTGCACCATGAATCCTTCATTGTTCATGCCTCCGCTCATCTCCATCTTAACGCCGCCTTTAGAGGTGTAGTACACACCACTGGCATCGTTCGACGTGATGAGAATTGTTTGCTCTCCTGCCCACATAGGCACAGCGAGGGCGAGGAGCAATAGAAATGTTAGGATTTTTCTCATTTTTGTTCTTTATGAAATTAGTAAATAAAAATTTTTGTCTTGTGTTGAATGGTTTATCCCTAATAGGTCGTTATACGATTAAAGTGGCCATAAAATCTTAAAAACCTTGCGTCGACCAGCTGACCTGTTTTGGTTTATTCTTCTGAAAAAGTTAAAGCGTTTTTAGTATAAATTTGGTTTGTTTTTCAAAATTAGGTGCAAATTTATGAAAAATGAGGGAATTATGCAAGAAAAGTCAATAATTATTACCGATGGTGTAATAATTTCAACATTTCGCCGTAGGTCTTCGGCGAAGGCTCGCGCTGTTTTGGGGTCGGGGTGATGTGAGGATGGCGGACTATTTCCTTTTCATGATGCTTTGTGAGAGCAGTTTGTAGATTTTTTGTTTGTCTCCATTGAGCGAGGCAAGGTGCTTGTCGATGATTTTCTGGTCTCCACGGGCGGCGGGACCGGTCTGCGATTCTTGCGGTGTCATGCTGTCGAGTTTGGCGACAGTGGTTTTGATGAGTGGTATCATGGCATCAAATGGGATACCAGCCTCTTCGAGCACCTCGCTCGAGAGGGTGAACATGTGGTTGGCAAAGTTGCAGGCAAAGACCGCTGCGATGTGCAGCTTTTCGCGTTCGGCACTTGTTGCCTGATGCACATTACAGGTCATCAGCGATGCTATATCGTTGATTTCATGATTAATCTTGCTGTCGCTTCCCTCGATGAAGATGTGCACCTCGCTCATGCGTGCAGGGTGGCTCTTCGAGAACGACTGCATGGGGTAAAGCACGCCATAGCGAGAGCGTTTCTCTCTAAACACCTCGATGGGTGTTGACCCCGATGTGTGGAGCCACAGGGCTCCATTGTCGGGCACGGCATCCACCACGCTTGTTATGGCATCATCCTTGACCGAAATGATATAGACGTCGGCGTCGGGTGCAACATTTCTCAGGTCGCTGATGGCCTGGCAGCCCACCTTCCGGGCAAGCTCCTGGGCATTGGCAAGGGTGCGGCTGTAGATTTGCACCATCTCGCATTTGTCGTTGAGGGCCAATGCGATGCTTGTTGCCACATTGCCCGAGCCCAGAATTACTACACGTTTTTTCATGACTGTTGTTCCTCCTTCCAATTACCGATGTGGACTTTTTCCCATTGCAGCTGGTCAAGACTTGCCTGAGGCCGCGGTGCATCCTTGTGACCAATGGCGATGATGCTCACCACATGCTCGGCGCCGTCCATGTCGAGCAGGTCTTTCACCCACTCGCTGGAGGTGTTCTCGTTGTCGTGCATGCGGTTGCGCACCTGCACCCAGCAAGTGCCCAACCCTAACGACTCGGCTTGCAGCTGAATATAGCTCGAAGCGATGGACGCATCCTCGACCCACACGTCGCTCACGCTGGGATTGGCGCTCACCACCACGGCGAGGGCGCATCCAGCTATCAGGTCGGCGCCATGTGGCTTGCACTGCGAGAGTTTTTCAAGCAGTTCTTTGTCGTCGACGAGTGTGAACTGGCAAGGCCGGCGGTTCATGCTCGTGGGCGCAAGTAATCCCGCTTCAACAATGGCTTTCACCTGATTAGGGTCAATCTGTTCGTCGGTAAACTTCCTGCAACTGCGCCGTTTCAGAAATATGCTTTGCTGGTAGTTCATAATATCGGGTTATGACAAAAAGAATTATTTAAAGTGAGTTCAAAGAAAATAAATTACTGTGTTTCAGCTGCTCCCCTAAGATAGGGGAGCTGTCACGAAGTGACTGAGGGGTATGATAATAGCGAAATTGTAATACCTTGAGACTATCATACTCCCCCCAACCCCCTCTATCTTAGAGGGGGAGCTGCTAACGCAATGATTATCAAATAGTAAATTCATAGAACTCACGTTATTTAATCTCCAGAATTGTGCCCTCAATGCCGCGTGTGCCGTGAGCGCCATCATAGTTGAAGTAATAGGTCACCAGCACATGGTGGTCGTCGATGAGCACGGGCCACGAGTAGCCAAGGTCGGTGCTGCCACCGTCATTGCGCAGCACTATCTCTTCGCTCCATGCGAGGCAGTCAGGGTCCATGATGCGTGCCCTGATGCCGTAAGGCTCATGGCGGTAGCCGTAGGTGAGCAGCCATCGGCCGTCGGGCAGTTCGAGAGCGTTGAGCGGGTGTCCCTGGAATCCCATATCGCTCCATTGGAACGACTTGCCACCGTCGGTGGAGCGGGCAATACAGGCATGGTCGTCGAGGTCGAAGCTGCGCATGAATGCCACCAAGTCGCCACGTCGAGTCTGGATAATCGAAGTCTCGTTGAAACTGATTTTAGGGTCGTCGGCAATGGTTGAGCGATATTGCCAAGTGTTGCCATTGTCTTTCGACTCAACGAGATAGACCGAGAAACCACCCTGAGGGTTGTCGCACGCCACAGCCCAATAGACGGTTCCGTCTTGAGCTTGGCACAGTGCGCCGCGGTTGTAGAGTGGCATCTTGCCGAGCATCGTGGTGCGATTCTCCACTGGCAGGGGAGAGCCTGGGTCGATGGGACCTTCCCAGGTTTTTCCGTCGTCGGTAGAGCGGATCAAGTAGCCACCGGCGAAGGTGTAGTTGCCGTCGCCCACAACTCGGTCCTTGTATTCCTCGAGCAGGTTCTTGCCTAACTGCACCCACAAGTAGCTGGTGCACAGTATGTCGCCATTGTTGAGCTTTATCATGCAAGGATCCTGTGAACCTCCGTATGGATGGGCAAACATGAGCCGTGGCTCGGTTGTCCAAGTGTTGCCGCCGTCGCTCGATGTCACGCTCACGAGCTGGCTGTTGAGGTCGATGTGGCTGTATCGGTCAAAGCCCATCATCTGGTGGTTGGGAGCACGGCGGAAGGCCACCATCAAGCGACCGTCGTCGAGTTTCACCACCGAGGGGAATGCCGAGTAGTACATCGAGTCGCTATAGACCACCACGTCGCGCACCTTGGTGATGCCACTTGTTGATGGCTTGGCGATGGCGACAATGGCCACTAAGCATAACGTTGTGAGAATTAATGCAACACGTCTCATTGAGCCAACTCGTTGTTGATTTGTTCTATATAGTCGAGAATGTCGTCGCGTCCGCGTCCGTCCTCGCTCGAGGTGATGAACACTGGTGGCAGTTCTTCCCAAGTTTTGTGCAAGAAGCGCTTGTAGGCAGCTATAGCTTGAGCTCCCGCCACTTTCCCCAGTTTGTCGAGCTTGGTGAATACGATACTGAACGGCACGCCATTCTCGCCCAGCCATTCCATGAATTCCACGTCGATTTGTTGCGGCTTCAAGCGACTGTCGATGAGCACAAAAAGGTTGGTCATCTGCTCGCGCTCGAGTACATAGTCCTCGATAATCTTCTTCAGTTTCTCGCGTGCATCCTTGCTGCGTCGTGCATAGCCGTAGCCTGGCAAGTCGACGATATACCATTCGCCATTAATCAAGAAATGGTTGATGAGCAGGGTTTTGCCTGGTGTCGACGAGGTCTTGGCAAGCCCTTTATGCCCAGTGAGCATGTTGATGAGCGATGACTTGCCTACATTAGACCGGCCTATAAAAGCATACTCCGGCTTGTTTCCCGCCGGGCACTTAGTGTAGTCGGTGTTACTTATCTCAAATTTCGCTGTCTTTATCTTCATTTTTTCCAATTTTTTACAAAGGTAGTGAAAAAAATGGTTTTTTGTGTAACGACGAGCAAAATAGTTTGTACCTTTGCCCTCTAACTTAACACTTTCTACTTAACACTTACTACTTAACACTTAAATATGATTTCATTTACTTGTGACTACATTGAGGGAGCGCACCCTGCGATTTTGAACCGATTGATAGAAACCAATATGACCCAGGTTGAGGGCTACGGCGAAGACCCCTTCTGCGAGAATGCGCGCACCAGGATTCGTCAGGCCACCGGTTGCCCCGATGCCGACGTGTTCTTCCTTGTGGGAGGCACGCAGACCAACAGCACCGTCATCGATGCCATGCTGCGTCGCTACGAGGGCGTCATTGCCGTCGACACCGGTCACATCGCCGTCCACGAGAGTGGGGCAGTGGAGTTCAGCGGTCACAAAGTCATCACCTTGCCCAATCACCTTGGCAAGATGGATCCTGCCGAGCTGCGTGAGTATTTGGCTCACTTTCACGGCGACCCTACTTGGCCCCACATGGTATATCCTGGTATGGTATATATCTCGTTCCCAACAGAATATGGCACCATCTACAGCCTCGATGAGTTGAAAGCCATCAAGGCAATATGTGAGGAATATAAAATACCGCTTTTTATCGACGGTGCGCGCTTGGGCTACGGTCTTGCCAGCCCCGCCTGCGATGTCGACTTGAAGACATTGGCGCAGCTGTGCGATGTGTTCTACATTGGCGGCACCAAGGTCGGTGCCCTGTGTGGAGAAGCTGTGGTCTTCCCCAAAGGCAACGCTCCGCGGCAGTTTTTCACCATCGTCAAGCAGCATGGCGCCTTGCTTGCCAAGGGCAGGCTGCTGGGAATCCAGTTCGACACCTTGTTCACCAACAACCTCTACTTCAACATCGCCCAGCATGCCATCGACATGGCGATGGAGCTCAAGCGCATGTTTGAGAGCAAGGGAATAGAATTCTATATCGACTCGCCCACCAACCAGCAGTTTCCAATCCTCACCCAGGACCAGATGGATGCTATGGAAGGCCTGATAGCCTTCGAGGTGTGGGACAAGCTCCCCGACGGACGATTCATCACTCGCTTCGCCACCAGCTGGGCAACTCCCATCGACCACATCGACACCCTCGCACGATTCTTCTAAATAGAAAGCAAGGAGACTATTCTTCTTGTTGCAAGATATAACACAAACGCTATCACAAGGAAAGTCCCTGGCGATAGCGTTTGTTTTGTCATACTGTCGTTGCCTACTTCAGCGGGAAGGTGAAATAGGTGTTGGGATAAGGCTCGTTGATGAGGGTGAAATGCCACCACTCGGTGTCGAGGGGCTTGAATCCGTGGCGCATCATGGCGCGACGCAGAATCATGCGGTTTTCAAACTGCTGTTTGGTGATTTTGCGTCCCTTGGGCGACTTGCCGCCAGTGTACTTGCCTGTGTCGGGGTTGCCGCCAAAATCGGGATGGCTCTCAGGTCCAAACCAGTCGAAGGTGCCTCCCATGTCAACTTCTTTCTCGGTGCGCATGTCAAAGAGGGTGAGGTCGACCGTCGAACCACGAGTGTGGCCGCTCTTGCGAGCTATATAGTCGGGGATGAGCACGTCTTTGTTGAGGTCGGGGTAGAAATACTGTTTCATCTGAGTTGCGTCGAGGTTTTGTGCCCAGCGCATGAAGTGGTCGACGGCACGTTGTGGACGATAGGCGTCAAAAATCTTGAGGCGGTAGCCTTGAGCCTTGAGGTCGTCGCTCACCGCCTTGAGGGCAGTGGCTGCCTCGCGAGTGAGCATCGCAATAGGAGCAAAATATCCGTCAATGCGCTCGCCCACGAAGTTATAGGTGCCGAAATAGCGAATCTCGAGGATGGCATCGGGGACCACATCGGTGATGCGCACAAAACCGCTGCTGTCGTCGGTGCCTACGGCCGCACCGCTCAGGCGGTTGAACTCGGCCTTGGCTCGTGCCATCTGCTCGCAGTACTCAGGGCTGTTGTGAAGCTGTGAGTAACCAATGGCTGCCACTAAGCGTCCCGCCTCGATGTCGCTCTGCCAGTGGGCTCCCACTATCACACGGCTCTCACTGTATTCATAGGCTCGCTTGAAGAGGGCATCGGCGCTGGCGGGGTTCAGCTCGGCAAGTATCAATGCTGTGGCCCAGGCTGTGGCGGTGTGTCCCGAGGGATAGGAGCCGTCCTTTGACAAAGCTGCCTCATCTTCCTCGGCGTCGTAGGTGAGCAGGTGTTCATGGAAGTACATGAACGGACGTTGGCGCATGTAGTGCTTCTTGGGCTCGGTGCGTATTTGTGTCACCGTGTTGATGCCACGCAGCATGAGCTCCCAAATCTCGGGAGTCTCTTCTTGAGAGATGTGAAGCCCGAAAGGCTCGCTGAAGATGTTGAGCACATGGCCGTAACCCCACACAGCATCGTTGCGTGCTATGGCGGCACGTTCGGGGTTCAGGCGTTGTTCTTTGCCCCAGTAGAAACGGTTGATGTCGTGCTGGAACATCTCGCTGGCAGTGTCGGGAGGAGGTGGGAGACAGTTGAGGATGTGAGGCATTTTGTCCACACCGATGTATGGCACAGGATCTTGTGCTTGAACACTCATGTAGCCACACACCAGCAGGGTGGCGATAAACAGATATCTAAGAGTTTTCATATTGTTGAATTTTTAAAAAAATAAAAAGGCTGCAAGCTCCATTGCAGGGTGGTTTGCAGCCTTATTTTTTAGAATGATAAATTACAAGTTGGGGTTGATTTTTGTCCACTCGCTGATGGGAGGAACAATGTCGAGAGTGACAAGCTCGTCGCGCATGTGGCACAGGTGCTCATAGCTGGCGTCGAGCTTGGCGTTCTCCTCGGGTGTACCCTCGGGAACGTTGAATGAGCATCCATTCTCGTCAAGGGTGGTGTCCATTGCCATCATGATGTTGTTGTACTTGCCGTTGTTGACATAGGTGCCTGCGGGCCAAGTGAACTTCTCGCCGCCCATCACCGAGCGAATCATCTCTACCGACAGGTAGGCTGGGCTCTGGAATGAGCTGCGGCCACGGAGCTCAATGATCTTGGCGCCACCCTTGGTGACGTCGAGTTTCATCTGCTCCCATTCCTCGGCGGGGAACTCGGCGGTGCCAATGATGTCGGTCAATGGCTTGCCGTCGATGCGCACGTGTGAGCCAAACACTGCCATCTGCTCGCCGTGGCCACCATAGGTAGCGCAACCGGTAACCTCACTTTGCATCACGTTGAACTTCTTGGCAAGAGCACTCTGCAGGCGTGTGCTGTCAAGGCCTGCGAGAGTGGTCACCTGGCTGGGCTTCAAGCCGCTATAAAGCAGTGTCACAAGACCGGTGAGGTCGGCGGGGTTAAAGATAATCACCACGTGCTTGCAGTCGGGGCAATATTCTTTAATGTTCTCGCCAAGGCCGCGAGCAATCTCGCAGTTGCCCTTGAGCAGGTCCTCGCGTGTCATGCCAGCCTTGCGTGGTGCGCCACCGCTTGAGATGATATATTTGGCATTGGTGAACGCCTCTTTAGCGTCGGTAGTAGCTGTGATTTTCACGTCGCCAAATCCGCTTTGGCGCATTTCCTCGGCAACTCCTTCGGGTGAGAACACGTCGTAAAGGCAGATGTCGTTTGTCAAGCCCATCATCAGGGCAGTTTGAACCATGTTAGAACCAATCATACCGGCAGCGCCGACGATTGTCAATTTTTCGTTAGTCAAAAAAGCCATAGCTAATTGTTTTTATTTATTGATTAAGTTTTTTCAATTTTCTTCTCTCAAAACATTTGAACTACAAAATTACACAATAAAACACATTCCACAAACTAAAAAATGAAATATATTATTTAAATATGCTTAAATAGGCTATCAATAAAAACGAAAAGAAACCGACTAAAGAGGTGGAGATAAAGCTCTTGAATGACTAAATATAATTAATAATGTGTAGAAATCGCCACCAACATCACTACTATTTGTGATTGCCCACATGTGATTATAGGGCTACTTTTGCAGAAATTTAATTAATTACAAATGGCAATCAAAAGAACAAGCTTGGCATTACTGCTGATGATAGCAGCAATTACCTTACAGGCTCAAATCAGAATAAATGGCGTGGTACTGGATAAAGCCACTCAAGAGCCAATGATAGGCGCCACAATCACTGTCGATGGCGACAAGAGCGTTGCTGCCGTGACCGACGTTGATGGACATTTCTCGCTTGTTGTTCCACCGCGAAGCACAATCACGGTGTCTTACATTGGTTACAAAAATCTTGTTGAAGAAGCTCATGACGGCGTGTATCTTATTGAGTCGCAGATTAACGCACTCAACGAGGTGGTGGTCACGGCTCAGGAGTCGCAAAAGCTGAGCACGTCGTCGGTGATTGGGCGGCAAGCCATGGACCACTTGCAGCCATCAAGTTTTGGCGACATGATAGAACTCATTCCTGGTGGACGGGCACAAGACCCTCACCTGACGAGCCCTAACACTATCGTTCTGCGCGAAGCAGGCGGTGGCGGCAACAACTACGCCACATCATCGTTAGGAACTAATTTCATGATTGACGGAGCACCCATCTCGACCAATGCCAACATGCAATATCTAAGTGGAGGCACCGACAGCGAGGCACTGAAGCGTGATTTCACCAATCAAGGGGTTGACATGCGCAGCATCTCGACCGACGACATCGAGCGTATTGAAATCGTCAGAGGTATTCCCTCGGTGGAATATGGAGACCTCACAAGCGGACTGGTGAAAATTGAACGCAAACGTGGCGGCAACAACGTCACTGCACGTCTCAAGGCCGACATGGGAAGCTATCTCTTCTATGTGGGTAAAGGCTTTGAATGGCAGCCACGCAAATTGTCGCTAAACATCAATGCCGACTATTTGGACTCTCGCATCGACCCGCGCAACGCGCTTGAGAACTACAAGCGCTTCACTTTGTCGGCACGCTTGTTCAAGGCATGGAGTTTAGAGCGTTTTAATGTCACATTCGCCACCAACGTCGATTACACAGGTTCTTTCGACAACGATAAGACCGACCCCGACCTCAATGAGGGGGCAGTCGACATCTACAAGTCGTCCTATAACCGATGGGCGTTGATGACGTCTTTCGGTCTCAAACCCAATGACTATAACTCTTGGTTCAAGTCCTTTAATGTCACCTTGTCGACATCGCTCGACAACGATAACATCACCAGGGAGAAATTCATTCAACTGCGCAGGGCAACTATTGCTGCCACCTCGATGACACAAGGCGAGAGCGATGCTGTGATACTGCCTTACAGCTACACCACACAACACCAGGTTGAAGGAAAGCCGTTCAACTTGTTTGTGAAAGTCAACACCAAGCTGCAAGTGCCGTCGCAACAGGTCTCAAACTCGCTGTTGCTCGGTGTAGACTGGAATGTGGACAAGAATTATGGACGAGGACAGATTTTCAACCCCATGTTGCCCCTGTATCCCGGCATGAGCGGTCGTCCACGCGACATCTCCTTGATTCCGGCAAGCCACACGCTGTCGGTCTATGCCGAGGAGAATCTCAAGACCACCATCGGCGGCAACACCCTCGAAGTGGTGGCGGGAGTCAGAGGCTCACACATGATGAATCTCTCAAGCCGTTATGCCCTGAATAGCAAGTTCTATTGGGATCCTCGCGTGAACATCGGGTGGACATTCCCTCAATTCAATGTGGGCGACGAAGTGGGATTTGTGCGGCTCTCGGGAGGATTTGGCGAGCACACCAAGATGCCCACCATCGAGCATCTTTATCCCCAGCCCGTATTTGTCGATCTTGTGCAGTTCAATTACTACCATCCCAACGAGGCCTGCAAGCGCATCAACATCATGACCTATGTGGTTGATCCCACCAACTATGACCTGCAGGCCGCACGCAACTTCAAGTGGGAGGTGAGTACCGATATCAACATAGCTGGCAACCGCCTGTCGGTGACCTACTTCCGCGAGAACATGACCTCGGGATTCCGTTCCACGGCAATCTATGCTCCATATGATTACAAGCTTTACGATACCTCGGGCATCGACGGGAGTGCTCTCAGTGGCCCCCCATCGATGGAGGGTGTGCCATTTGAGATGACACGAGAACTGGTGGCACACTCGCGTTACTCCAACGGCAGCCAGACCAAGAAAGAGGGCGTCGAGTACACCTTTGCCTCACGGCGCATCGAGAAAATCCACACACGTCTCACCATCAACGGCGCGTGGTTCAAAACCGTGCATCGCAACTCGGTGGCTCTCATGGAACGTCCGTCGCAGGTGGTTGGCGACAGGCAGATACCGTTTGTAGGCATTTATAAAGATGTTGAAGGTTACACCGACGAGATGGTGAACACTAATTTCACCCTCGACACCGATGTGCCACGCCTCAAGCTTGGATTCTCAATCTCGGCACAGTGCCAGTGGTTCACTTCCAACCAGCGCCTGCCCATCAGCAACTACCCCGACCAGTATCTCGACATCGACGGCAATATCCACAATTGGAGTCCAGAGCTTGCCGACGACGTGCTGCTCAGGTATCTCATTCGCAACAACACCGAGTCGATGTACGACCTTTTCAAAGTACCATTCTCGATGAACATCAACTTCAAGGTCACGAAGAAATTCTTTAACGACCACCTTCACATTGCCATGTTCTGCAACAAGATTTGGGACTACACTCCCAGCTATGAGCGCGACGGAGTGACCATTCGCAGGCATGTGACACCCTATTTTGGTTTAGAAATGAATATCAAATTATGAGAAAGACTTATATATACTTAATGTGTGCCTTGGCACTGCTTTGTGTCACTTCCTGCCATCAGGACTATAAGGACTACATGACCAAAGGGCACATTGACCTCACCCTTCCAGTGGAGGGCGAGATAGATGACGTGCAATATTCGCTCAAGATGATGAACCTCAACAGCCGCAACACAGTAACCCAGGCAGGAGAGACTGGTGGCGCGATAGTCGTTGAGAATCTGTTTCGCGGTGCCTACTCAATTAATGTGGAAGGCGTGGTGCGATATCTTGACAGCGACAAGACTGCTCACACAAGCCAGTTTCGTGCGCAGAGCGACTATGTGTCGATGGTTGAACTTAATGATAACACCATTTCACTTGAAATGATACTAATGGATTGAGCCCATGAAAAAAAGTTTCTTGATAATATTGTTTCTCGTTGCATGTGGGGTTGGTATAAAGGCGCAGGACTCTACAGCTATCGGCCACGATGCCATTGTGGAGCATCAGGCGCTTTTCAACAAGGTGCACGAGATAACATGGCACAATCCGGCAATGATGGAGAGTGCCTACAGCAACTCACTGACGCAATTCTATCTCAATGCCGACTGGCAGAAGAAGAGTGAGCCTTTCCTCCTGCAAAAAGGCACTGGCCATCTCTTGGCATCGGTAAAGGCCGACTCCTACCTGCGCCTTGGCAATAATTCGGCGGTGTGGGGTAAAGCGTCCTATACTACTGGCAAAATCCGCGATATCAAGTGGAACTCGGTCACCGACTATGACCTGCTCGATCCCGACATCTTGGGCGACACCACAGGTGGCGACACCCGCAGGGAGAAGTATGTGTTTGAGGGCGGCTACAGCACTCATCGCGGCCGTTGGCACTGGGGAGGAGAGATGCTCTTCCGCGCCGAGCAGGAATATCGCAAGGTGGACCCACGCATGCGAAGCATCGTGAGCGACCTCACGCTGCGTGCCGGTGCAGGCTATGATATTGCACATTACACTTTGGGATTCAGCTTCCAGGGTAACATCTATCGACAGACCAATAGCGTGGATTTTTACAAGCCCTTAGGCAGCATTCCCGAATATCAGCTCATGGGGCTTGGTGAGGTATACACTCGGTTCTCGGGCGACATCAACGACCTTATTTTCAAGGGTGGCGGCATCAGGTTGCAGCTCGATTTGGCACCCCACAAGGCCCATAGCGGCATTATCGCCAACCTGTGGGCATCACAGCACAGTTATGAGCGTGTGGCACGATTGCTCAACTCGCTGCCTCTCACCACACTCTACAACAAGGAAGTGGGCATCAGGGCTGGTTGGAAACATTACGGTGAGCTTGACTGCGCGCTGTGGGCCGACTATCAGTTCAACCGCCGTTCGAGCGACCAGCACCTTGCAGGCACTTCATCGTCGCAAATCTATCCTGTCATAGCCCATCTCACGATGTATAAGAACTATATCATCAACACCTCACTCACTGCCATGGTGGGCCGCAAGGGTACTACCTCATGGTGGGTAAAAGCAAGCGGTGGTTACATGGGCAATCGTCAGCATTTCGTGTTCCCGCGTCGCGCCATGAAATATGGTCACGCCTTTGGGCAGGTTGAGGGACAAGTGATTCACAACGCATCACGAAACTGGACCATCACCACTCAAGTCGAAGGCTCCTATCACGCATGTGTCAACGACCATCTGCTGCTTCCTCTCGCCGACATGGAACAGCACTTCATCAACATGATAGACCACAATTTCAATGTGTTGAAGTCTAATTTCACCAAGGCAGGCGCCAGCTTGAGAGCCGATTGCCGAGTTGGCCGTTCACGCTACTCTATTTTTGGCGAGTTGCAGTATGACATCACGTTCTGCTCCAACCGCGAGCATCAAAACCACATTGTCGTTTCTTTAGGAATTCACATTTAATGATCATGGCAAAAAGATATATAACATGTTTTCTCGCAGTGTTCTTGGTTCTTGCATCGTGTAGTAAGGATGAAGAGGTTATCAACTCACAAATGCGCATTTGCCTGCAATTACCCATGAACCTCGATAACGCGGCACTTGAGCAAGCCCAGGCCACTCTCATCAACATCGAGACGAAGGCAATATATAATGTCAACGACTTCAAACTTGAAGGTGATAACTATGTCGCCACAGTGATGGTGCCCGAAGGTAGATATAACATTACTGCAAGTGGCAATATAAGCTACAGCATTGGCTCAAGTTCAACCACGACCACAATGAAAGCCGAGGCGTTGGGTGTGGAGGTGTCAAGCAACAATACAGCGAGTGCAGCGGTCACCTTGTTGTTCAACAACTACAATGCCGAGGCTGGAATGGTGATAGAAGAGATTTTCTTCACTTCTACTACTTTCAGTGGAACGCAACGGCCTTACACCGATGACCAGTATATCATTCTCACCAACAACAGCGACCATCTCATCTATGCCGACAGTTTGGCTATCGTGGAGTCGAAGTTTCAGAGCGACATGCAATGGGAACTCACCCCCGACCTGATGAAAGACGCCGTTACGGTGAGCTGGCTTTATCTCATCCCAGGCGACGGCACCAGTGTACCGGTCGAGGCTGGAGAGTCGCTCCTTATCGCACTCAACGCCAAGAACCACACTGTCATCAACTCCAACTCCATCGACCTGAGTGGGGCGCAGTTTGAGTTCTATGACGTGAGCCCTAACACCGAGTTCTTCGACGAGGACAACCCCGACGCCACCAACCTCATCAAGTGGTATAGCGACCTGTGGAGCTACACCATGCTCAACAACAAGGGCTCCAAGTCCTACGGCATCGTGCGCATGCACTCCGATTACGACACTTTCATCGAGACCAACTTCTACAGGTACACCTATGTTGTCAATGCCGCCTGGGGTACCTATGAGAGCTCGGGCGACGGCTACTTCATCCCCAACTCGTGGGTCATCGACTGGGTGAACCTCGCCATCATGAATGAATGGGCGTGGAATGTGGCGTCACCCATGCTCGACTCAGGATGGACCTATTGCGCCGAGACTTCGAGCGACAAGTCACGTTATGGTCTGTCGGTAATAAGAAAGCGTGATGATAACGGAAAACTTGTTGACACCAACAATTCAACCATCGACTTCTTGCCTCGTCAAAAACCTTCTTTAGCACAATAAATAATCTTTTATTAATAATTTAAATAATTTCACTATGAACATCATTACAAAAATTGGCGCTCTCGCACTATTGTGCGGATGGCAGCTTAATGCCAGCGCGACAACTCAAGAAAACGTGTATGACTTTGCCAACAACAACCTCAATCTCGAAGTGGCCACTCCAGCCGATTGGGAAGACCCAACAAAGGGTGTGATAAGTGGTCAAGAACTGCGACAAGGCGATGTGGTTTTGACTTCGGTTGACGGAGCAAAGACCAACCGCATGTGGCAAACTAATGCCGGCGTGACCTATTTGCAGGTGGGTGGCAAAATCACCATAACTGCCGATCAAGGCCGAGCCATCACTGGCATTACATTTGAAGTTCAGAACTATAAGTTCTTCCTTGAGGCACAAGCCGGAAATGGAGCTCTTGACGCCACCAACTATGTGTGGAGCGGCAATTCCACAGCAATCACGTTTGACAACGAGAATGCCGCCAACGAGTGGAACACACAATCGCTGTTGCTCAAGATGACGGTAGTGACCGATGACGCTAACGATGATACCTACACCCCCGAAGAGGTAACCTATGTCGAAGTGGGCTCTATTGCCGAGTTCAACGCTCTCGAAGTGGGAACCCTTGCCAAGCTTGCGCTTGTCAATGCCCAAGTTAATGGTGTGGACTGGAGCGCGGCCTATGTCGAGGACGCTACAGGCGCCGTGGAGTTTGACGGCCTGAATCTCGACTTGCAGCGCGGTGATGTACTTAATGGTTACATCTATGTGAAACGCGGACAATTCTACTATGACGAAGATCCCGACGACGACGTGCCAGGGCGTGAACGTCCACAGGCAACCAATGATGCACTCACAAGTGCCGACACCTACACCAAGACCAGCGACAATGAACTGCAACCCACCCTTTTCACTATGGAAGAGCTTCTTAATGATGTCAACTTCTCAAAGCTTGTCGCTCTTAACAATGTGGCTATCAGTAAGAATGGCCGCTTCTATGTAGCCGAGGCCGACGGCTTGCAGGTTCGTGTCAACGACATGTTAGGGTATCTTCCTGTGGGCTTTGAGATTCCCGAGAACGGTGAAGTGCGCAACATCACTGGAATATTCTCATGGAACGGCTTAGCCTACCAGATTTATCTCACCAGCATAGATACACCTACAGCTGTGACCAGTATCAATGTAGAAAATAGTGACGACGAGGCTACTGTGTTTGACATCATGGGACGCCCAATGCATGGCACACTTCCAGCTGGCATTTATATCAAGAATGGCCACAAGTTTATAGTACGCTGATATATGAAGAAATTTATTCTATCTATAATAGCAGTATTGGGGACGATTTCGGCTTATGCCGATGTGATGGGCGATGTCAACAATGATGGAGCTGTTACCAGTTCCGACATCACAATGCTTTACAACTATCTGCTCAATAACGATAACACCTATCTCGCTACGAGCGATGTGAATGGAGATGGAAACGTCACCAGTGCCGACATTACAGCAGTCTACAGCATCTTGTTAGGCGACACTCAACACGCCCCAGAATACCTTGATTTCACTGTCAATGGAGTTACCTTCCGCATGATTTATGTGAAAGGTGGAACTTTCATGATGGGTAATGACAACAACGCTTCGGAGAGCCCCGCCCATAGTGTGACGCTTACCGATTTCTATATGGCCGAGACCGAGTGTACACAGGCACTTTGGAAAGCTATCTACCCAGAATATTCATATTTCGCCGAAGTGGGTGACAAAAAGCCATGCAATGGTCAATGGTATAGCGAAATCCTTCAATTTGTTGACGCTCTGAATGATTACCTGCACACAAGCGGTGCTTTGGCTGCCAACAAGAATTTCATGCTTCCCACCGAAGCTCAATGGGAGTGGGCAGCACGTGGTGGTGTGAAAAGCCAGGGCTATACCTATGCTGGCAGCAACAATATCAATGATGTGGCATGGTATTCACAAAACAGCAACTATGTGGTTCAAAATGTTAAGCTGAAGAGTCCCAATGAACTTGGTCTTTATGACATGAGCGGAAATGCCTTTGAGGCAACAACCGATAATTTCTCGGTGGACTACTCATGGGCCGTTGAAGGCGAAGTAGACCCAACGGGTTCACCCACGGCAAGCGCTTATGGCCTCACTCGTCGAGGTGGCAGCTGCACCCAAGGTGCCGCACGTTGCACAGTGACAAAGCGCGACTTCAACGATGTCGAGATGAATGGAGGCGCATCGGAAGACATGTCGTTCCGACTCATTTTGAAATAAGGCCTATAACAACGCTGATAATTAAGTAGGAGGAAAACTGCGATTTTTCTCCTGCTTATTGTTTCAGATAGCTAAAAACTGAATATCAATTTAAGAGAGTCGTTGCACTGGATGTCGCTGGGTAATACCACATCGCCGTTATAGAAAGGAAACGACACATGAGTCATGCGTCCAGCATGGAGGTCAACGCCCACTGTTTCATAGGCGCGTTGCACCAGTTCGGTACAATATAGGCGAGAGCTGTCATTCCAGTTATATCGGTCATCAAACACCTCGCCTTTTTTCATCACAGCCCATTGGGCTGCCTGCTTAGCGGCCTTGGCATCGCAACCCTTAATGCGCATGGCTGCGCCATGCACAGCACGAGTGGTGAGGAAGAATGTGTCGACCGGCTCTACCTTCACCCGGTCCACACCGTCGTCACTCTCGCCTGGAACAGCATGAACCACTTTCCAAGTGTCGCCCTGCTTGATGGCGATGCCAACATGAGTATACACCACCCCTTTGTTCTTGTCGATTGACTTCACCGTCTGGCTCTCGAAACTGATGCCGCATCTGAAGAGTAAATCTCCATCACGCAGCTGATGCAAAGGAAGGTCGTCATGAATTTTCCCTCCGGCATCCTTGTCGCGCACACACGACAAGGCAACCGCACATAGTGCGATTGCCGCAAGCAGCAGTGTTGTCTTTGTCCTGCCTTTGCCCATCAGAAATGAGGTGTGGCTATTGATCGGGAGTGGTGACTTGGGTGCTGTCTTTTGGCTCTGACTTTGAGTCCGATTCGGGTTCGTCGCCGTCGCGATTGAGAAGATCCTTGCCTATGGACTCGTTGTCCAGTAAGATGACATTGTTGAAAATGCCCAAAGTAACTTCTTTGTTTTTGAAGCTACCTATCGACCACAGACCGTAGTCCTGCACCTGGAATGAGGGTTTCACCACCTTGTCCATGAAGTTGGCGTTGACTCCGCTGCTCATGTAGTTGGTGTATTGAGCCATCTCCTCCTCGGTGAGGTCGAGCTGAGACATGTCATACTTGTCGAGGTATTCTTTGATAACCTTCAGGTGGTCGTTGGGGCTGGGGTTGGTCATCGACATAATTATTGCGATTACTGCAAAGATCGCAACGATTATCCCAATTGTTATCTTTAATTTTCCCTTATTTCTTTTCGTTTCTGCCATAATGCTTACATTTTTTTTAGTTTACAAAAGTACATATTTTTCGGCAAATGTGCAAAACTTGCGCAAGAAAAGCCTTTTTCGCTTCGTGCGCTGGGTTGTCGAAACTGGAGGCGAAAGTGCTTAAGTCGTGTGTTTCCCTGTATCGTTTTTTTGTTATATAGGGTGCGTTTAGCCTCTTTTAGTGGCATAATGGATGTGTTTTGAAGGAGATGATTTTCCGGTTTTTGCGTTTATTTTATTTGAGGTTTTATGCAAATTAGGTGTTTTTTTATTAACTTTGTCACCGAAATGTTAATGAGTATATAATTCTTTTTTTAATCATTATATTAATCTAAAACAATCAACGACATGAAAAAGTTATTTGCATTATTCACTTTAGTGGCTGCTGTTGTAGCCATTACCTCGTGTTCGGGCGGCCCTAAAATCAAGGGCACACCCATTGAGAAACCTCACTTCACCATCATCCAGCCTGAGGGTTGGGAACTCGTAGCCAATGAAGACGCTAAAGAAGGTGATATAAATGCCGTCAACCGGGTGGAAATCAAGCATAAAGGCGAGAAATTTTCCCATTTCGTCAACATTAAGGAAGATACCGAGGCTTACGAAAAAGCTTTGGAATATTACCTGAGTCCTGATGGTGGCTATAAGAAGATAGAGGAAATTAACGTTGAAGGCGGCAAGTTGACCGTTTTGCGCAAGGATGACCGTAACTCCTACTGGATTATCGCTCCACAGGGACCAAAGACCGACGCCACTGTGAAGATCACTGCGAGCACCGACGAAATCAAGGGCGACCCCTTGGCCAATGAAGAGGTGAGGGCAATACTTGAGAGCATCGTGCTCAAGTAACCATCGCGCTTTTGTTAATACAAAATCATCCCCGTGGCAAGATTGCTGCGGGGATGATTGTTTGTAATAACTAAAATCTAAATAACCAAAACAAATGTGCTTATGAATCTTTATTTTTAATGTCGTGATTACTCAATCTCGATCATGGTGCGCTCTTTCTTTATCTCTTGCGGTTGCAGTTTGGGAAGGACAACCTTGAGTACACCGTTCTCTACTGTGGCCTTGATGGCGTCGCGGTTCACGTCGTCGGGCAAGAGCAGTGTCTGGTGGAACTTGGTGTAAGAAAACTCGCGGCGCAGGTAGTGGCCACAATCTTTATTCTCTTCGGTTTTCTCCACTTTCTTGTCGAGCTCAACAACCAGGTTGCGGTCTTCGTCAAGGCTTACCTTGAAGTCTTCCTTGGTCATGCCTGGGGCGGCAAGCTCTACGTCATACTCCTGCTTCTTCTCAATAACATTGATAGCTGGTGCGGTGGTGTTGGCATTCACCTTTGGTAAGAAATCGGTGTCGAAGAAGTCGTTGAAAACATCGGGTAACCAGTTTGAATTTCTACGTGCAAGTAACATAATTTTAATCTCCTATAATTTTTTGTTGTTAATAATTTTTGTTGATAAATGAACTCGACTTGTGATGCCTTTCAGCAACATCTATTGCGAGTTCACTATAACATTGTGCAATCTCAATGCCACTCGAAAAATAGAAAATAATACTGCCACACTGACGCTTTTAGTGTCAATATGGCAGTGTCTCAACCCAAAAACATGTCAAAATTACAGTATTTTCAGGTATCTCTCAGCCATTCTTAGTTATTCATAGCTATTCCTAGCTATTCCTATCCACTCCTATCCACTCCTATCCACTCCTATTCAGGCCACTCAATCACAGTCTTGAGTTTGTTGAGGTAATAGGGCTTGATGTCATTCCAGTGGTAGAATGGGAAACAGTCGGTATCAAAAGGTAGTTTTGCAGGCCGCTCGTTGAATAGAACTTGCAGCAGCACGTCGTCGCTTCCTGGCTTGCGGTAATACACCATCTGGATGTTGCATGCCATGGGGAAAATCTCATAGTTGCGCCAGTGCTTGTGCAGGTCGTCGAGGTTGTCGCACGAGTAGTTCACATTGTTGATCTCAAGCAGGCAAGCCAGTGGGAGCACGCAGGTCTCGTGACCAAAGCGCAGTGTGGCGCCGTGCCATCCGGCGGGCAGGGCTATGACGCTGTCGGCGGTCTCTATCATGTTGGTGAGCAAAGCTCTCTCGATAAACGGCATGCGGTTACCGCCTTGTGGCGAGTTGGCCCATTGCAAGTACCAGTAGATGTTCTTCACTTTCCACAGCTCGTAGATTTCTTCATCGGTGAAATATTGGAACAGATTCATCCCGTCAAAGGCGTGGTGGTTCTGGAGGCTGCCAGCAATGTCAAAAACCGCCTCCATGAATTTCTCGCTCTTGAACCTGCCTGCGATGACTGTGGTGTCCTTGACAAACTGGCTCATGAAGCGCGAGGCGTTGATGCGTGCGTTAAAAATGCTGTCGCTGATGTGACGGATGGCCTTGCGCTGTGGGTTGGCAAGAGTGTCCTCGCCATAGCCCCAGCCAGTGTAGTACATGTCGTGGTAGCTGGCGTCGGTAAAGATTTTTATATTAGGGTTATAGGCTTTGATGGCTTGAGTCTCGTTTGCCATCGACAGTATGCAACGAATCCACACGGTGGAGCGAGCGTCGATGGTGGCGTCACCGTCAAAGACCTCGGGGAAGTTTTGGCACATGCGCTGTGCTATGCCTTGATGCTGCTCGGCTCCCACGTCGCTCAGGTCGCCAGCGCGTCCCCTGGCCTCAAAGGCAATCTTGCGGAGTTGTTCGAGCAGTACCTCGCCTTGCTTGTTGAGCACTCCCAATTGTTGCAGTTGCTCAAAGGTGGCGACGGGATTGTCGTAGCTGCTTTGCTTCGTCAGCCAGCGGCTGCCATGACGTCCATAGTGATTGATAAAGAATGGTTGATAACCGTCGGGTGCTGGAGCGGGGTGACCCACAGTGGCAGTTGGGTAGGCGTAGTGATTGCTTGCGCTACGGTTGTGGTTGGCGGCAAGTTGCTGCTGGGCTATCTCGGGTTGTGCCATCGTCCCTATCGAGACGACACACAGTATTAAACATAAAAAGACTTTGCGCATGAGTGACTTAACACTTAATATTTAACACTGAAAAAATTAGTTCTTCTTGCCAGTGATGATGCTCTTGATGTCGTTGAGCTTGTTTAACGCCTCCATGGGGGTGAGGTTGTTGATGTCGGTGTTGAGAATCTCGTCGCGCACTTGGCTCAGCACGGGGTCGTCGAGTTGGAAGAACGACAGCTGCACGCCGTTGCGGTTGTTGGCCACATCGTCTAAGTCTTTGCTCAGGGCGTCGTTGTTGCTGTTCTGTTCAAGGCGTTTGAGAACCTCGTTGGCTCGATGTACTATGACCTTGGGCATACCGGCAATCTTTGCTACGTGGATGCCGAAGCTGTGTTCGCTGCCGCCTTTCACGAGTTTGCGAAGGAATACCACCTTGCCGTTTATCTCGCGAACGCTCACGTTGTAGTTTCTCACGCGCTTGAAGGTTTTCTCCATCTCGTTGAGCTCATGGTAATGGGTGGCAAACAACGTCTTGGGATGCGCCCCCACCTCGTGGATGTATTCCACAATCGACCATGCAATGGAGATGCCGTCGTAGGTGCTCGTGCCGCGACCAAGCTCGTCGAAGAGTATCAAGCTGCGCTCGCTCAGGTTGTTGAGGATGGACGAGGCCTCGGTCATCTCTACCATGAAGGTGGACTCGCCAAGCGAGATGTTGTCGCTGGCACCCACGCGTGTGAACACCTTGTCGACAATGCCCACTCGAGCCGACAGGGCAGGGACAAAGCTACCCATCTGTGCCAGCAGCACGATGAGGGCGGTCTGGCGAAGCAGTGCCGACTTACCAGCCATGTTGGGACCGGTGATTATCATCACCTGCTGGTCGTCGTTGCTCAGGTTTATGTCGTTGGGGACATACATCTCGCCCACAGGAAGTTGCTGCTCGATAACTGGATGTCGTCCCTCCACAATCTCGATGTCGAGGCTGTCGTCAACAACAGGGCGGTTGTATTTGTTGTCGATGGCAACACGGGTGAAAGAGAGGAGGCAGTCGAGCTGCGCTATCAGTGCCGAGTCGCTCTGGATGGCGGGGATGTAGTCGCTCACGGCTGTCACAAGTTCGTTGAAGAGCCTGTTTTCTATGCTCAGGATTTTCTCCTCGGCACCCAGTATCTTCTCTTCGAGCTCTTTAAGCTCTTGTGTGATATATCGCTCGGCGCTTACAAGGGTCTGTTTTCTTATCCACTCCTGGGGAACCTTGTCCTTGTGGGTGTTGCGCACTTCGATGTAGTAGCCGAACACATTGTTATAGGCAATCTTCAAGCTTGGGATGCCGGTGCGCTCGCTCTCGCGTTGCTGAAGTCGCATCAGGTAGTCTTTGCTGCTCGCCGAGATGTTGCGGAGCTCGTCGAGCTCGTCGTTCACTCCGTTTCTTATCACGTTGCCGCGATTCACCAGGCTGGGTGCGTCGGGGTTGAGCTCGCGCTCGATGCGGTCTCTTATCAGGTGGCAGGGGTTGAGCTGCTCGCCATAGCTGTAAAGTACCTCGTTGCCGCTGTTCTCGCACATGTCCTTGATGGGGACGATGGCCTGAAGTGCACATTTGAGCTGGACGAGCTCACGTGGTGAGATGCGGCCTACTGCCACTTTCGACACCAGTCGCTCGATGTCGCCTATCGCCTCTAATTGCTCTTTGAGCAGTTCACGGCCTTGGGTGTCTTTGAAGAAATGCTCCACCACGTCGAGGCGGCGGTTGATAGCTTTCACGTCCTTGAGGGGGAACATTATCCATCGGTGCAGCAAGCGTGCCCCCATGGGTGACAGGGTCTTGTCGATGACACTCATCAGGCTCTTACCGTCTTCGTTCATGGGTGCGACGAGCTCTAAATTGCGCACCGTGAACTTGTCGAGGCGCACAAAGCGCTCGGCCTCGATGCGGGAGAGCGACGTGATGTGCTTCACCTGGGTGTGCTGAGTCAAGTCGAGGTAGTGAAGGATGGCTCCCGAGGCGATTATGGCGCAAGGCATGTTGTGGATGCCAAACCCCTTCAGGTTCTTGGTCTCGAAGTGCTTGAGAAGGCGGCTGGTGGCGGCATCTTCGGTGAAAATCCAGTCTTCCATCTCGAAGGTGAGATACTTGCTCGTGAACGACTGTTGAAAGCGGGTGCGGTTGCTGCGCTCTATGAGAACCTCCTTGGGGCCGAAGTTGCTCAGGAGTTTGTCTACATAGTCCACCGAGCCCTCGGCAGCGAGAAACTCGCCGGTGCTAATGTCGAGGAATGCCACGCCGGTAGCTTTCTTGCCATAATGCACTGCGGCAAGGAAGTTGTTCTCCTTGCGGTCGAGAAGGGTGTTGCCAATCACCACGCCAGGAGTGACGAGCTCGGTGATGCCGCGCTTCACCAGTTTCTTGGTGAGCTTTGGGTCCTCGAGCTGGTCGCATATCGCCACGCGCTTGCCGGCGCGCACGAGTTTGGGCAGGTAGGTGTCGAGGGCATGATGTGGAAACCCGGCCATCTCAAGGTTCTTGCCGCCGGTGCCATTGGAGCGTCGCGTGAGAGTGATACCTAAAATCTCGCTTGCCACGATGGCATCCTCGCCGTAGGTCTCATAAAAGTCGCCCACACGATAAAGCAGCAAAGCATCAGGATGCTTCGCCTTCATCTCGTAGAACTGTTTCATCATCGGGGTCTGCCCCACTTCCTTTGCCATAATGAAAGTTTTTTCAAGACTACAAAGTTAGTGCAAGCCGAGAGAAAAAACAAATTTATTTGATTTTTTCCAAGGCGCAGCCAAACTTATTCAACGTTAGTGCAAGCCGAGAGAAAAAACAAATTTATTTGATTTTTTCCCTATCCACTCCTATCCACTCCTATCCATTCCTATCCACTCCTATCCATTCCTATCCACTCCTATCCACTCCTATCCATTCCTATCCACTCCTGTCCATTCCTATCCATTCCTATCCCCTCCTATAAAAAGAACCGGCCGAGGCCATGACCTCGACCGGTTTAACTCTCTATTGGGAAATCGTTATTCATACACGAGCGACACGTTGTCGACCCACAGGGTCATGTCGGGGGTGCCAGTGTAAGGAGTGCCGCAGCCCGATGAAATCATCACAACAATGTGGGTGGGAGTGGCATCGGGATCGTCCCATTGCTCTTCAACCACTTGCACCATCTTGCCTTTGCTGTTCTTGGCGTAGTAAGATTTATCCTTGGGAAGAAGACCCATATAATCTTCGAAGCCTTCATGACCGGTAATGTCGCCATACCACACTGGTATGCGGTGGGTGGTCCATTCGGCTATCGATGTGCCGTAACGCTCGCGGCCGGTGCCCACGCGTGCGGCATGGATGTGGCCACTGGCATCTTCCCAACGGCGTTGCAGCAGAATGAAAATCTCGGCATAGTCTTGACCTGGCAGCTCTTTCTTGCTGCCAAAACCGCTCGAGTAGATTCGTTGTCCCGATGGAATACTGAGTTTGTACTCAAATTGCAAGGCTATGGGGCGACCGGTGAACGGGATGCCCATGTTCATCTTGCTGTAAGGATTCTTGGTGCCGCTCACGGGCTCGAGCATCTCGCCCAGGAAGATTGTTCCCGAGGCAAGCACGTCCATACTGATGATACCCAAGGCCTTCACGTGCTCAAACTGTGTCACAAGCTTGGCGCACTGACCATCGCCATGACTGTCGGGGTATACCTGATTACTGGTTTTTGTCACTCCTGCCACCTTGGCAAGCACGTTACTCGTTGCCCATGGCGAGCCGCCCATGTTGGTATAGGCATCGTCACCGTTGAGGGTCGCTGTGGGAGCTATCTCATACACTTTCTTCTCTTTACCCCCAATGATCACCGACTCCTTGATGTTTCGGGTCACCCACTGGTTGAAATCGCCAAAACTCAGCAATTCAACGGTTTCGGCTTTCACGCTCGACATGCCCAAGCATGCTAAGGCTAATAATAAAAAATGTTTTCTCATATTTCTAATAATATATATATAAATGTGTTTTGACTAAATAAATAGACAATTTAAAAAGTGCAAAGTTTAATCAACAATTCCTGTGTGGTCTAATAACAGTGAACTATCGGTGTGCTGCCTCACTCAGCAACCGGTGCCCAATCTTGCAGTACAAGCACTTGCGCGCATCGCAGTAGCTGTGCTTGAGCTCGATGAGCGCCTGTGATGTGAGGGCGGTGTCGCAGGCGATGCCAGCACGTTCAAAAAGCGTTACTATCGAGTTCTTCTCGGGCTTCAGGCTCTCAAGAAGCGACACGGCCTTGTCGGTGAGTTCATAGCTGCCGGTGATCTCTCCGTAGGCATAGTAAAGTGGTGCCACAGTGTTGATGAGCACTATATCTATCGACGAGTTGCTAAGCGCCAGAGACGGCTTCTCCTGCGGCTTGTCGAAGCTGTAATGCTTGGCCCAGTAGCCTGTGAGCTCCACCTGGAACAATTTGCGCAGCTCTTTCTCGCTGTCGGCTTCGAGGATGTTGCTCATCAGCCTGAACCCTCCCGAGATGTATTGAGCGAGCATCGCTATGCGTCGATAGGGGAAGTTCTGAGGCCTGATGCGGAACAATTTCCACGACTCCGGTTCCATGCCATGGAGCGAGAATTTGTTGGCAAGAAAGGCATATTCCGAGCACAGATGGTTGTAATAAGCGTCGGTGCCAGCACTCGTTGTGCCGAGCATGCCTGCCTGGCCAAAGAGTAGAGCCTCTATCTGCAAGAGCGAGTCGCTGTGCTTGTGCAGCAACCGTAACGGCGTGCGGCGTGCCAGCCGCTC
Source organism: uncultured Prevotellaceae bacterium (assembly GCA_947167995.1). GTDB lineage: Bacteria > Bacteroidota > Bacteroidia > Bacteroidales > Muribaculaceae > Sodaliphilus. Next base: position 6,715 of record CAMVKS010000031.1, on the reverse strand, counting down.
AAAGGCGTCGTTGTTGATGCCGAAACCCAGGTTGCGCGACAGAGTCACGTAGCACACATCTTCCCAGCTGCCATTGAACATCTCGAGCAGGTCGCGCACTCGCTGAACCTTGCCATGAAGGCGCTCGAAAGCGAGCCTTTCGATCCACTCAGCGATAGTGAGGCTGGGCACATCCTTGATGATGCTCTCGCACGGCAGTTCTTGCTTGCTGTTGACAAGCTGGCTGTAGCTGGTGCCGAAAAGTGGCGACACCTGCAGCACCAGCTGAGGGATGAGCTCGCCGTTGGTGCGGTAGACAGGAGCGTCGTCCTTGTCCACCACGTGCAGCACCACGTTGTCGTAGGCACTGTCGTGGTCGTGCCCATGGCGTTTCCAGTCGCTTGCGCGCACGTGCATCTCGATGTTGCCCACCCACATCTGGCCGTCAATCTCAACCTTGGCGTTGAAGAAGTCGGGACCGGCGTCACTGTTCAGCAAGCCAGGGTCTATCACTCTCACACGACGCCCGTCGTTGGTTGTCATGTCCTCGCTGCGCCACAAGCGATGTTGCCATATATAATGCATCAAATGTTCCATACCAGGCGTTCCTTGCTAAACAATGTGCTAAGGTACAATATTTTTGACAATCTCATCGATTGACGAGTGATTTTTTCCGTGTTTTAGTGGTTTTTATTAAATAATTGATTTTTTTTGGCCAAAAATTTGGTCAGTTGAAAAAAATGACCTAATTTTGCAGTCGCAAATCGCAAAAACGATGGTGCCTTAGCTCAGGTGGTAGAGCAATGGACTGAAAATCCATGTGTCCCCGGTTCGAATCCTGGAGGTACCACTCAAGAGAATCGCAAGTAGCTGCATGAAGTTGCTTGCGGTTTTTTTATTGTCATTTGGTTAGTGGCATGATATTCTGAGCCCCCTTGCTCTCTTGGTTGAGAGGGTAAAAAAAAGCCCTACATCACGCATGGTGTAGGGCTTTTGTTGTTAGGTTAGCTTGCTTGCAAGCTATTGTAATCAGTTTTTCTTCTCGCTTCTTTTAGCAATAGCATAGGCTACTGGAGAAGCGATGAACAGTGACGAGCAAGTACCAATGATAACACCGAGGATCATCGCGAAGATGAAGCTGCGGATTGCCTCACCACCCAGGAAGAAGATAACTAACAGTACCAGCAATGTGGTGACTGAGGTCATCGTCGTACGAGCCAGGGTCGAGCACAACGCATTGTTGAAGGTGTCATAGAGGTTCTGCTTGGGATACAGGTTGCGGTACTCACGCACACGGTCAAATACAACCACAGTATCGTTCACCTGATAACCGATAACGGTCAGGATGGCGGCGATAAACGTCTGGTCGATATCCATAGAGAATGGGAACACTGCGTGGAGGGTGTAGAAACCAATTACCACAAATGCGGTGAATGCTACAGCGGCAAGGGCACCTACCGAGAACGCCACGTTGCGGAAACGGATGAGGATGTACAATGCCATGGCGAGCAGTGCGAAGAATACAGCCCAGCTGGCAGCACGAGTCATGTCGCTTGCGATGGTTGGACCCACCTGCTCACTCTGCTGGATACCGATGTTGGTGTTGGTAACGTCGAAGTCTGTTTTCTCAATCTTCTTGTTGAACGAACCCTTGAGACAGTCGAAGAGCTTGCCTTCGATCTCGGCGTCTACAGCCTTGCTGTCGGTGTTCTTGATCTTGTAGTTGGTCGATACACGAACCTTGGTGTTGTTGTCGATGGTGATAACCGAGTTGTTGGCACCGGGAAGAACCTTGTCGATAGCAGCCTTGAGTTCAACGGTGTTGACCTCTTTGTCAAATTGGATCACATAGTTGCGACCACCCGAGAAGTCGATACCTGGGCTGAGCTTCAGGGTGAAGAGCATGGCTATGATGGCAACAATGATGATGCACACGCATGTGAAGCTGCCTTTGCGCTTGCCCATGAAGTCAAACTTCACGTTTTCGAGCATGTGGCGAGTCCATGGGGTGCTCAGGGTCATGTTGGAATACCAACCCTTGTTGATGAACCACTCAAGGAGTACGCGGGTTGCATAAACTGCAGTGAAGAACGAGCAGCAGATACCGATGATGGTAGTAACGGCAAAACCCTTGATTGGGCCAGTACCCAAAATGGCAAGGATGATACCGGTGATGATTGATGTCAAGTTAGAGTCGAAGATTGCCGAGAAGGCGTTGCCATAACCATCGGCCACGGCAGCCTTGAGACCCTTACCGGCACGAAGCTCTTCCTTGATGCGCTCGAAGATAAGCACGTTGGCATCCACAGCCATACCGAGCGCAAGCACGATACCGGCGATACCAGGCAGGGTGAGCACGCTCTGGAACGAAGCCAAGATACCTGCGGTGAAGAACAGGTTGAAGATAAGACCAATGTTGGCGATCATACCGGCCTTGATGCCGTAGACGCACACCATGAAGATCATCAGCAGCACGAGAGCTACGAGGAACGATACGAGACCCTTCTCGATAGATTCTTTACCCAGCGATGGGCCAATCACGCTCTGGCTCACGATGTTGACTTTGGCCTCCATCTTACCGCTCTCGAGCACGTTGGCAAGGTCGCTTGCCTCCTCGGGAGTGAAGTTACCGGTAATCTGGCTGCGTCCGCCGTCGATCTGCTGGTTTACGTTAGGATAAGAGTAAACCTGGTCATCGAGCACGATGGCGATGGCTTTACCCACATTCTGAGCAGTGATAGACGACCACTTGCGTGCGCCCTCACCATTCATGGTCATCGAAACCACGTTACCTTGCAGGTTGTCATATTCGCTCGAGGCGTTGGTCACTACGTCACCGTTGAGAACAGCACCGTCTTGCTTGGTTGGGTTTACTTTCAGAGCCACAAGAGCAAAGGTCTCAGGACCCTTGGTCTGTTGCATGCCACCTTCGGCTTTCACAGTCCAGCAAAGCTTGAGGTCGCTCTTGAGAGTGCGTTTTGCAAGGTCGCTGTTGATGATTTTGTTCACGGCAGCAGTGTCGGTAACTGCTACGTGGCCCACTGCGGCATAGTTGCCTTGTGCAGGACCCAGAAGATCCATGAGGGTCTTGCCGGTGTTCTTGGCGGCAGGGGTCTGGGCCTTGTCGGCCTGTAACGAAGTGCTGTCGCCAGCCTTGGCGGCGGTGGTGTCGCTCTTGGCATCGGTCGAAGTGGTGTCGGCGGGTGCTGCACCACCACTGCTTGCATAGGCGTTGCTCAAAGCCACGAGGTCGGCTCTCACGTCGTCTAATTTATAGGTCTCGAAGAACAGCAGGTTGGCAGTGCTTTGAAGCAGTGCGGTCACACGCTCAGGCTCCTTGATGCCAGGAAGCTCGAGCAGGATGCGTCCTGTGCTCTGCAGCTTCTGGATGTTGGGGGCTACCACACCAAAGCGGTCGATACGAGTGCGGAGTACCTTATAGGAGTTGTCAACCATCTTGTCGACTTCTTCCTTGAGGTAGCTTTCCACCTGGCTGTCGTTGGCCTGTGGATTATCCTGGATTTTTTGAACTTTCTTGTTGAAGATTTGTGCCAGGTTGCCTTCGGGAGCAAGTTTCTTGTAGTTCCTGCAGAAGTCTCCCACGAAGTCCTCGCTGCTTGGGTCTACCATAGCGATAGCTTTGTTGAACTTCTTGTCCTGGTTGTTGTTAGAGAGAACCTTGAGGATGTCGGGAACCGAAATCTGGAGCGTTACGTTCATACCGCCCTTCAAGTCAAGACCCAAACCAAGCTGTTTCTCTCGCACTTGTTGATAGGTGTACCCTAAGTACACTTTCTTCTTCTCGATGCTACTGATGAACTGGTTGTAGGCTTTGCGATACTTCTCATTCGACATGTCGGGAGACTTGATTTGAGCCGCTTTGAGGGCTTTCTGCTCCGCCATGGTCTCGTAGCGATTGGTCACAAACGAGAACGACAGGTAAAAGATACATATCAGCACTAACGCAGTAGCAATAGTTACGATAAAACCTTTAGTTTGCATTTTAAGTTATTATTAATTGTTTTGTTTATTTAATTCAATGAATGTTAGTGCTTTTAGCACGTCGGTAGAGCGTGGAAAAAGCACTTTTTCACGATTTCAGCCTGCAAATATACAACAAATTATTAATGTGGAAAAATTTTTTTTCTCAATTCTTGAAGCTGAGAGGCTTTTTTGCTTAATTTTTTGCTTAATTTTTGGGCGGTGGCCACTTCTTGAGAAGCAGGCATTCAAGCCACTTTTGTGGCATGAGAATGGCGGCCTTAATGTCTTTGATGTCATTAAGGGGCTTGAGGGTCTGAAGAATTGTGAGTGTGTGGCTCATCTCACGGCGCCATTCTTGACGTCGTCATATTTGTTGCCGCTGTAGGTCCTGTTGTTGAGGAATCCGTTGCTGTTGAACTCGTCTTCCTCCTCTTCTTGTGGCTTGTTGGTCTCCTTCTTCTTGAGCTTGCTGTTGCGGTCTTCGGGGAGGAACTTGCGTATGGCCTCGGGCTTCTGCTTGTCGACAGGAGTGTCGTAGATGTTCCAGGTGAGGGTCACATCGCTGAATTTCTTGAGCTTGATGGCGTTGTGGAAGTAGAACACATCTTCGGGCTGCAGGTGCTGAGCATAGTTGCCTGTGTCCCAGCGGCCGTTGCCGTTGGCGTCGAGCACCATCACCACATAATAGGTCTCAGGGGGCACGTCAAAGAAGTCGGCAAAGCTGCCCAGCACGTCGACGGTCTGCACCACCTTGCCGGTCTTGTCGAGCAGCTGCGCATAGGCTTTTCCTTCAAACCCTAAGCAGTTGACGTGCAGGTTGGCATATTCCTCCTCGCCTTTGAGCTTGAACTCCGACCTCACAGTGTCGCAGGCGATGCCATAAATCGATTCTATGGCCAGCGAGTCGATGGTGACACGATAGTCTATGTTGGGTTCGAGCTTCATGGGTGCCACATATCGGTACACGTCCCACTGGTTCGACGGTTCTAACGTGGGGACGTCGACGCTTGTCCACGTGCTGTCGGCATTCATCTTCTCGAGGTGAAAGCCCGACATGCTGATGTGCCCTATGGGCGTCTCGGAGCGTATCCACAGCGAGTCGTTGATTTCACACGAACCTTGGTTGGTGGTTATTTTCAGCACCACAGGCTTTTCCTTGAGCATGTCGCGCAGTCCTTCGAGTTCTATTGCCACGTCGGTGGTGTCTTTCCCTTCCTTGCGCAGTCGCTCGAGCTTCTCCTCGAGTTTGGCAAGCTCTTTCTCTTGTTTCTCGCGTTCCTTGGCAGCTTTCTCCTGCAGTTTCTGCTCACTGGAGTTGCGTCGTTGTGCAAAGGTGAGCGTGTCGGTCTTGAGCGTGAGCGAGTCGTTGTCGTCGGAGTAAAGATAGGTCATCTCCAGCCTTATCGTGTCGGCCTTTATCATTGCCGAGTCGGTGAGCCAGAACACGAGCGAGTCTTGCGCCTCGCGTGTCTCGAGTTTGTGCCACTCGTCGAGATGCTGGGCAGGCTCAAGCACGCGCGTGGTGGGCAGCTCGCTGAGCGGTGCCGAGAAGAGGACAAAGAGCTGATTTCTGTTCAATCGCTCGTTCTTCTTCAGGTAGTAAGAGCGGTGATTCTCGTTGAAAAGGGTCAGCAGCAGGTCGTTGGGCAGATATTCGGTGTGAGTGGCGCTCATGATGGTGTCCACTCGCTGGTCGAAGGTGAAGACGGTGTCTTGCGACGTGAACTCGCGGGTCGTGGGCACTATCACCTGGTCGAGGAAGGCGATATCTTCGGTGCGGGCCATCTTGTAGTCGCCGTCGGCATCGCGCAAGGCGAAGATGTGGTATTCGCCTGGAGCCACATTGCGCAGGGTGAACTCACCACGGCTGTTGGTGCGGCTCACGCGGTCAAATGGCAGAGTGGTGAATGCCGAGTCGTCGAGGTTGCTGTGCAGGCCCACAAGCACATTCCTCATGGGCTCGAGGTCGCTGGCGCGCAGCACCATGCCGCTCACCTGCAGCGAGTCGACGTGGTCGCCAGTCGAGAAAGCGAAGCTGAATCCGTCGAGCACGTTGCCCTCGTTGTTGTCCTCGATGGCGTCGGTGAAGTCGATGACATAGGTCGTGTTAGGCTCCAGCTCGTCTTGGAACTCCACCACGATTTTCTTGCCTTGAGCGCGTATGATGGGCTGCTCCTTGGGCGCTGGCGAGACCACCACGCGAGTGGTCTGGTCCTTGAGGGTGATGATCTCGTCGAAGTTTATCTCAATCTTCTTGCCCTTGAAGTTCACCGCTCCAGGAACGGGGGTGCTGCGCAGCATCATGGGCGGAGTGTAGTCGCGAGGTCCACCCTCGGGAGAACCGATATTGGCGCACGAAACCACCGCCAGCGAAACCACCGCCAGCAGTGCCACAAGCAATATGTGCCTTGAGCCTCTCATCGTTTCAACTTGCAAAGATAGTGATTTTAAGTGACAACCGATGAGTTTTAAGTGTTTTTTTAATTGAGAACGAAAAAAGTGGAGTGGTGAGATGTGGAGAGGAAAGGTGGTGAGAGCGGCGGGGTGGAGTGGAGAGGTGGAGTGGAGAGGTGGAGTGGAGAGGTGAGAGTGGAGAGGTGAGAGTGGAGAGGTGTAGAGGGAGGAGTGGTGGTCGAGTATTGAGCCTCAAGCGCGGCGTTCAAGAAGCAGCATTGTGGCGTGAGGGGAGAGCGGTGAGGTGGAGTGGAGAGGTGGAGTGGAGAGGTGGAGTGGAGAGGTGAGAGTGGAGAGG